>CAOJDP010000052.1 GCA_948433085.1 uncultured Caryophanales bacterium | reverse complement strand
ATATTTGTTATGATAAAAATCAGTATGAATCTGACAAATTTGATGGATGTTATCAACCAATCGGTTATATGAATTCAAATATTACACAAGCATGGACTTCTAAATTAGGCTATGATGCGTCTCATCCTTTGGTTGCATTTCCAACTGAAGCAAATGGAAATAGTACAGCTTATATAACGGATTATTATTGGCCTGCAAATGGTAATCTGGTTTATTTTGTTGGTGGCCGTTGGCTTGATTCTGAATTCTGTGGGTTGTGGAATTGGTGCATATCTTGGCCTAGCTCATCTTACTTTGTATATGTTGGAGCTAGAATTTTAAAAACAAATTAAATAGAATACTAAGAAAAATGATATAAATTTTTAGTATACTGCTTTAAACAGATAGCAACGCTTACATAAATTGAAAATTATTTAAATCACTTTTATGGATATGTACAAATTAGTAGTTTTAGCTACGATCGACTCACCAAGGCTATATTTGTATTAAAACAATCCATATCTTAATCCTATAAATTATAAGCTTAGCAATTTTAAAATAAAAGTATTGAAATACGAACAAATGTATGATATAGTATGTTTACAGAATTTTAAATAAGTATATTGAGCAAAAGTGATAAACAAAAAGGAAAGAGTTAGAGAATATGAAAAAAGTGTTAGTAATATTTATTCTCCTTGTGTTAATGCTTGCTCATCTTATGATGAATACAAAAGAAAAAATAAAATTGTTTAATATGGAGAGATTGGGAATTTTAGTACTGAAAAATAGGAATATACGTATAAGTGCCTATAGCCAAAGTAAAGTTCCAAATCTGATATTAAAAAAAGTGACAATTGAAAAAAATGTTTCCTACCAAATAAATGATTTTATAGAAAGTTGTACAACCAATTCAAATCTTAAATGTCAATTAGATTATCAAAATGAACAAATGAGAAATTATACAGAAGTAGGCACTTATCAAATTACAATTATTGCACAAGATGCTTCACATCATAAAATAAGAAAAACAACTAGTTTAACAATAGAGCCAGTTGTTTTTCCTTTAGAGAAAACAAATAAGCAAGAACTTTCGAATTCCCAAAAAATAGAAAAAGGTATACCAAAAAACAATCCATTGGATACAAAGATTATTCCATTTGTTAAAAAGGAGATAGAAAAAAGAAATGCAGTTTTAGAATATGTAAATCAATACCGAAAAGAAGTCGGTAAAAAACCTTTAATCTTATCAGAACAATTAAGTATTGCAGCAACCATACGTGCTTTAGAAATGGCTGAAAGTAAAATAATAGACCACATAAGACCAGATGGAAGAGAATGCTTTAGTATCTTTGATGATATGGGGATTAGGGCAACAAGTATGGGTGAAAATGTTGCTTATGGCTATCAAAAGGTATCATCCGTATTAGAAGCTTGGAAAAACTCACCTACACATTATGATAATATCATCAATGCAAAGTATACATATATTGGAATTGGTGTAATTCATTATAATGATATCTATTATTGGGTACAACTATTTGCCAACAAAGAATAAATTGAATACATATTTTTTATAGTTTGAACTATACTTTAATGAGGTGTTGACTTTGAAAAAAGTATTAGTGATATTTGGTGGAAACTCTTTCGAACATTATGTTTCTTGTAAATCTGCGAAAAGTATTATAGAAAATATAGATAAAAAACTATTTGAATGTACCTTAGTAGGAATTGATTTTGACAATAAATGGTATCAATTTAAAGATGATTTAGATCATTTAGAAAAAGGAACTTGGAAACAAGGAAATACACTAGAAATTGAACATATTACAAATTATTTAAAAAGATTTGACGTAATTTTTCCAATAATACATGGTGCAAATGGTGAAGATGGGAAATTACAAGGATTGCTGGAATTATTACAACTTCGTTTTGTAGGTGGGAAAACATTGGGTAGTGCAATAGGCATGGATAAAGAAATGTCCAAAATTGTATTTGAGCATCTAGGAATTCCACAAGTTCCATACTTAGTTGTAGAAGAGGAAAGTTCTATTCCAGAAATTATCAGTAGAATTGATTTTCCAGTAATCGTAAAACCAGCCAATGGGGGGTCTTCAGTTGGCATTAGTAAAGCAAATGATAAAAAACAACTAAAAAAAGCCATCAAAGAGGCTAAAAAATATGATAAAAAGATTATAATCGAAAAGTATATCAAAGCTAGAGAACTTGAATGTGCAGTATTAGAGTTTGATAATAAATTACTTTGTTCTTATCCTGGAGAAATCAAATCTGCCAATGAATTATATGATTATGATGCAAAATATAAGAATGAAAAATCCTATACGATAATACCAACCGATTTATCAGAAACAGTAACCAAAACGATTCAAAACTATGCTTCTAGAATATTTAAAGGACTAAATATAAACGGTTATTCTAGAATTGATTTTTTCTACGATGAAGTAAGTGAAACTGTCTATATTAATGAGATTAATACAATACCAGGTTTTACTTCCATTAGTATGTATCCAAAATTAATGGAGAATGAAGGAATTAGTTATCAAGAGTTACTTACAATTTTAATCAGTAATGCCTGAATGAAAGTATATCTTTTAAGAAGCCATCATATATGTTACAATGGAAGTAGAAAAGAGGTATATTTGTGAAAAAGAGTATGAATCACACATTATGGATTTCAATCATATCATCTATTATATTTATTTTACTAGGAATAGTATTAGTATCTCACCCTGAAACATCACTGAATGTAATATCTTATACCGTATGTATTTTATTAGTTGGAAATGGAATCTATCAGTTGATTATGGGATATCATAACATAACACTATCATTATTGGATGGATTTAGTGGGGGCTTGTTATCTATTATATTAGGAATATTAATTTTAACGAAACCGCTAGCACTTACATTGATTATTCCGATGGCAATTGGGTTATGGTTTATAATTAGTAGTTCTTATAAATTACGAATCGCAATCGCACTTCGAACCATGAAAGAATCCATTTGGATTATTCTATTTATAATGGCATTACTCATGATGCTATGTGGCATTGTTCTTTTATTTAATCCAGTATCAGGATTAATCGCAATTACAAGAATGATTGGCATATTAATGATTATATATTCGCTAATTGATATTGTAGAAGCATTGATGATTAAAAGAAATATAAATTTATTAGATTCCTTTTTTCACTAAGATTAGACCAATAGGTCTTTTTTTAAAGGAAATTAATGAAAAATATCGTATAGATAGAGTATGGAAGAAATATTAGAAAAAATAAAAGTAAGATATCAAAACCGTTATATAAGTTTATCTGAATTAGAGTACTACAAACAGGCAGTAAGCAAAAAAAAGTTACAAAAGAAATTAGATAAGATGCGAGAATTACATAACCAAAAGTATTTAGAAAGAGAAGAACAAATTACAAAAGATTTGTTAGATAATGTAAAGGGATATTCCCTAGACAAGGAACAAAGGGAAGTTGTTTTAAGAGAGGAACAAAATACATTGGTGATTGCAGGTGCAGGCAGTGGGAAATCACTTACTATGATCGGAAAAATTAGATACTTGGTAGAACGAAAAAAAGTACCTTTCAATCAAATATTGTGTATTTCTTTTACAAACGATGCAACAAATAGTTTAAAAAAGGCACTCAAAAAAAATTATAACTACGATCTTCCTGTTTTAACCTTTCATAAATTGGCACTTCAAATTATTCAACAAAACGGTGGAAAAGTGCATATTGCAAACGACAAAACATTAGAAAACACTGTGGAAAACTACTTAAAAAAGACTATTTTTGAGGAAAAAGAAGTACAAAAGTGGATTTGTCAACATTTTTTCCACAACTTAAAGAAAAAAACGAATATAAATGTAAACAAATTGCAAAGTTTTCCACAGGAGTACGAAAAAATACAAAAAACAAAATTATTTAAGCAATATTATAAAATTATTCCGACCTTTATTCATTTAATGAAGGCAAATCAATATAAATTAGAAGAAATGGATCAATGGATTCAAAAAAGTAAAAAATTTAATCTCATAAAAACTGCGGACACGTATCTTTTATATGTATTAAAGCGCATTTATGAAATATATAAACAGGTATTAAAAGAACAAAACGCTTTAGATTTTGACGATTTAATTGCATATGCTACAGAACTTGTAAAACAAAATAATGCTTTAAACTATCGATATATTTTAATCGATGAATACCAAGATACATCAAAAACAAGATACCAATTGATTCAAGAAATAATCAAAAAAACAAATGCCAAATTAATCGCTGTAGGCGATGATTTTCAATCTATCTATAGATTTACAGGTTGTAACTTAAATATATTTCTGAAATTTAAAACCTATTTTTCATATTCCATTATTTTAAAAATACAAACAACATATCGAAATAGTCAGGAATTAATAAATATTGCAGGATCCTTTGTAATGAAAAATCCAAGACAAATGTCTAAAAACTTGGTTTCTAGTAAACGGTTTCAAACACCAGTTATTATTCAATACTATCAGGATTTACTTTCATCTTTAAAGCAAATACTAGATAGTTTCCAAGATCAATCTGTATTTTTACTTGGAAGAAACCGTAAAGATATATTCCCCATTATTCAAGATATAGATTTTCAAACAGAAGATTATAGGACTATAGTTTATAAAAGTAGAAAAAATCTGTTGCTTACTTTTTTAACTGTCCATACATCAAAGGGTTTAGAATGTGATGTTGTTATTGTACTGAATATGGCAAATGCAACTATGGGATTTCCAAATCAATTAGAAGAGGATTCTATTCTACAGTATGTAAATGCCACAAAAGATTATTTTCCTTATGAAGAAGAACGAAGACTTTTTTACGTTGCAATGACACGTACTAAAAATCAGGTTTATTTAATGACACCTCAAAAGAATCCATCTGTCTTCATTAAAGAGTTAGAAAAAGAGAATAAAAAGCACGTAAAAGTGTCAAAAATAAATTGACTTACAAATCTATTTATTATAAAATGGTCGGAGTGCGTTTTGAAAGAGGTGTTTATTAATGAGAAAGAATATAAATGGTGTAACTGCTATATTTGTGGTAAATGTTGCGATTGTAGCTGGAATCGCTCTACATAAAAAGTATAAACCACAACTAGAACAAATTTCTAAACAATACGTTCATTTAAAAACGAATTCTATTTCCAAAAAGAAAAATATCAATTATAAAAAGGAAATAAATAAATTATTGGAGGATGCGAAAGAGAAAATTGCGGATGTGGGAGATCTTATTAAAGAGGTATGGGATACATATTCTGTCCAAGACATCCAAGAAGAAAGTCCAATTTCTAAAAATATAGAAACGTTAATTTGTGAAAAACTAGAAACTACCTATTTTAATTCTTTACCAAAATCAAAGGCTCTTGTTTACGTGAGCAGTGACAATTCTACCCCAATCCATTTCGTAGAAGAAACTGCGCATCCATTTAGTAATCCTGAATATTTGAAACAAGTTTGTATTACTCTAGCTTTAATCTTTACCTTAAATACATTAGGATTATCTCAGTCTATAAAAGAACAAACGAGCAAAGATACCATGATAATAGAAGATGTAGTAGATTTTTTAGCAGTGGAAGAAGCGAAACATCATATTTTGCAGCAAACAGAGGCTGTAGAAACGAAAGCGTGGTCAATAGAAGAAAAAATTGAATTTATATTATTATCGAATAAATCTTATGAAGACAAATTTGATCAAATTATAAGAATGAATTCGTTATCCATAGAACAAGCAATGGCAACGATTATGCATTCTAACATTACTTCTTATGAAAATATATTTAATTACATTTTGGAGATTCCTGGATTACCCTATTATGAAAAAATGAATTTTATTGTAAACGCAGATAGTGTTCATTACGAGGAAAAATTCGAATTTATTATGAGCATAAGAAATTTAAGTACACAACAAAAAATATGGTCTATATTACAGATTTCAAATACATCATTCGAGCAAGTTTGGAGCGATTTACTTGAATTAGAAGGAATTACATATGATGAAATTATTAAAAGTATTATAGATGCAGATATTGTTTCCTTTGACATTCTTTTTGATCATGTTTTGCAACTGAATGAATTAACAAAGGAGAAATTAACGAATTATTTATTGCATTATCATGCATCTTATAATTTTGTCTCAGATACCGAATTGATACAGTATATTTTGAATCTTGACTATTTTACAAAAGAGGAGAAATTAGATTGCATTTGGAAAGTATTAAGTAAGCATCCTTTAAATAAGAGAATTGAATTTATATGCAATTATTATAATATTACCTACGAAGATTATTTAGGGTTGTATCAAACAAAAAACAATTTAACAGAAGAACAAAGCATAATCTGGGATTTAATGTCGAGAGTGAATACAGAGAAAGAGAAATATATTTTAGAACATTATGATTTTGAATCCAAAGAAGAATTAGATATAGTAGTAGCAGGAGTAGCTGCAGAAGGTGCTAATAGTTATGATGATTTATATTGGGTTACAAATACAATTTTTAATCGTATTACAAATGTAGGGTATGTAAATCAATATGGAACAAATCCTTATCGTCAATTTATAGCAAAAAGTCAATTTGCAGTTTATGAAGATGGATCTTATTTACTATATCTGTATCCACATAATTCTTTATACCAATTAAAATATGAGCTTGCGAGACAATCTTTTTATGATATGTTTTATGAATCTTATAATCATATAGAACATTCCTATAAAGAGTTTAGAAGTTGGAATACAGAGAATTACTCTAATACGTATATTGTAAGAGGTGGAAATAGGTATGGAAATCCAATGAGTGAATCTAGCCGAATTGTGTATGAAGAACTTATAAAAGATGAAAAAGATACAAGCGGTCATACTTTGGTTAAAACGATAGTAACTAGAAGTAAAGAATAAAAGCGTATACACAAATTACGTTTTTTTGGTAGAATGGATGACAAAGTAAAAAAGTTAGGAGAAGTAGCCAAATATGAGAATGATTAAAAATAAAAGAATATTCAATAGGGTAGATTTTATAAAATTTATCTGTAAACATTCTGTATTTTTTTATAAATGTGTAAATTTACAACGAAATAATACATTTGTAAAGAATTAAATTTGGAAGAGACTTGTTTGAATGCACATAACTATGAAGTTATGTTATACTATAGTTATTTGAGGTGATTTTATGCGTTCTAAAATTGTAACAATAGAAGATGTGACGAAAATAGTTGGAATGACTAACTATATTCAAGCATTAAATCTAGATAGAGAAAAGTTGATCTATGACACTTATGAATCATTTGGAAATAAAATAAAAGTACATTTCCATTATGAAGAACTGCCCATTACAGTGTTGATTAATAAAGAATATCGAATGATGGATATGGATTGTGGATGTAAACCTGGATTAGATTATTGTCCCCATATCGCACTTGCAATTATGTATTTAATTGAACATGAAGAAGAAGTAAATGAAATGATTGTACAGCTGAATAGTGAATATGATCTTTCCTTCAATCAAAAATTATGGAATTTGTATCATAACAATCAAACAAAGAAAAAACTTACATTAGATATAAAACTAAAAAGAATAGATTACAAAAATATAGATTCTTATGAATTACAAGTGAAAATTGGCGAAAATAAAAAATACTCTTTAAAAAGAAAACTAGCAGAATTTTTGTATGTTTATCAGGAACAACAAGGAGAAGTAGAATTTGGAGAACATTTTTGTTACCAATATGAAACTTATACATTTGATGAAAAGGATCAGAATATTATTGATTTTATCGCTTGTTATGTAGATAGTCAAAATAGTGTTCTAAAAACATTTTATGGATACCATCAATTAGAGAGTAAACTGGATTCTATTCGTTTATCCAAAGAAAGTTTATTACAGTTTATGAAATTGTTGGAAAACAAGCCATTTATAGTTGAAATTGGATACTATACCTATTGTTTTTCTGGAATCGAACAAGCTTTTCCATTTACAATGAACTTAGAATCATTGGGGAAAAATGTTCTTTGGAAAATTAACACAGAAGAACTATCCCCACTTATAGAAAGCTATGAATATGTGATGATGAAAAATAAAATGTATCATGTATCTAATTATAAAATGTTAAAACTATTAGTACAAAATAAAAAAAGGGATATTATAATACAGCAAGAAGAACTACCAACCTTTGTTAAAAACGTTTTACCTGAAATTGAAAACCGTACAACATTAGATGCTTTTTTACAAGAGAAAATAATATTCAAATCTCCATCTGTGAAATATTATTTTGAAAAAAATGAAGATGTAATTATCGGAAAAATATGTTTATATTTTCAAGGATATGAAGTGAATGTATTTGAAGATACAATAGAATGGAATGGTGTTTACTTAAAAAGAGATATAAAAGCAGAACAAATTTATAAAAATGAACTTTTAAATAGAAACTTTTTGTTACAAGATGCTGCCTTTTATTTATATAAAGAAGACGATATAGTTTTGTTTTTAGATGAAGGGCTAAAAACATTAATGAAACAGTATGATGTTTATGTCTCCACCGATTTAAAATCTATGAAAGTGATTCGTCATGTTCATGCGGAAAGTAGTTTTTCTTTAGGAAGAGATAATATCTTATCATATCAATTCGAAATAGAACACGTTGAACAACAAGAATTGGCCTCATTACTAGCAGCTATTCAAATGAAGAAAAAATTTTATCGTTTAAAAGATGGCAGTTATATGGACTTAAATAATGATGCATTACAACAGATGTCTAATATAGTAACAGAACTTGAAATCGAAGAAGGCCAAGGAAACTTACCACTCTATAAAAGTTTATCGTTAAAACAAACAGAATATATCAAGTTAGATAATCCCTTGCAGACTTTCTTAGAACAATTTCAATCCTATAAAAATTTAGAAATGAATTGGGATTCTGAAAATTATTCCCTCTTAAGAGATTATCAAAAAATAGGCATTCAATGGATGTTAACAGTATCAAAATGTGGATTCAGTGGTATTTTAGCAGATGAAATGGGCTTAGGAAAATCTTTACAAACCATTGAATATATGAAGTATAAATTAAAAGAAAAGGGAACAATGTTAATTATTGTGCCTACTTCTTTAATCTATAACTGGGAACATGAGCTACACCGATTTGGTAGCAATTTAAACTATTGCATTATAAATGATACTAAAAATAAAAGACTTTCCTATTTTGATCATTTAAAGGATTATGATGTTGTTTTAACTACCTATGGAATGCTGAGACAAGATATTGACTATTACAAATCTTATACATTTGATACATGTATTATTGATGAAGCGCAGAATATAAAGAATGCCAATACAGAGACAACGAAAGCGATTAAACAAATTCAAGCAAAAACGCGATTTGCTTTAACAGGAACGCCGATCGAAAATTCCGTCATGGAGTTATGGAGTATTTTTGATTTTCTAATGCCAGGCTTTTTGTTAAGTGCTTCTAAATTTAAAGAAAAATATAATATAAAAGCCTTTGAAGAAAATGAAGAATTATTAAAACGTTTGAATGAACAAATTTCGCCTTTTATTTTAAGAAGAAAAAAGAAAGATGTATTAAAAGAATTGCCTGACAAGATTGAAAATAATATTTATATTGATATGACAGAAGAACAGAAGAAATTGTATCTGGCTGTTTTAGAAAAGACAAAAAAAGAAATTGAGAATACGATTATTAAGGATGGCTATGAAAAAAGTCAGATATTAATTTTATCCTTGTTGACAAGACTTCGTCAAATTTGTATTGACCCTAGACTTTATATGGAAACAAACATTCGAAGTGGTAAATTAGATGAACTGATTCATATAATGAACACATCCATTCAAAATAAACATAAAATACTATTGTTTTCCCAATTTCCATCCGCACTTAAGCTAGTACAAAAGGAATTACAAAAAAATTCGATTACTTCTTACTATTTGGATGGAAGTACACCTAGTAAAACAAGGATGTCTTTGGTTGATGCTTTTAATCAGGATGCAACAAATGTATTCCTTATTTCACTAAAAGCAGGAGGAACAGGATTGAATTTGACGAGTGCAGATGTGGTAATTCACTTAGATTTATGGTGGAATCCACAAGTGGAAAATCAGGCAACAGATCGTTCACATCGAATTGGCCAAAAACATGTTGTTGAAGTAATTCGTTTGATTGCCAAAGGTACAATAGAAGAAAAAATATTGGAATTGCAACAAAAAAAACGTAATTTAAGTGAACAAGTAATTGAAGGAGAAACTAGAGATCAAATTATTTTGTCAAAATTAACAGAAGAAGAATTGCTGTCTATTTTAGACAACCCAAGTGAAAAGTGAAAGATAAGCTTTTCTTTTTTATCATAAAAAATGTGAATTTTACTAAAATAACTTTATATATAAGGGATATATACCAGATTTTAAGCCACTTTTACTACCGATTTACTACTTTTAAATACAAGATAGATTTTAAACAAAAAATATGCCATCTTTCAAGATGTTACTAAATATGGTAAAATATTAGTAATTGGAGGAATAGAATATGAATAATTATAATTTACTTAAAAATGATAAAGAATTAAATAATATTATTGATTCAATAAATAAAGTTAATGAAAATAATTTACTAGCCTGTCATGGAAGATATCATACTACATTTGTAATAAACACTATTGAGAAATTACTATCAATACTTAATTTCGAGGAAGATATCATAGAATTAGGAAAAATTGCTGGTCTATTACACGATATAGGTACAATAGAAGGTAAAAAGGGACACGCATATCGAAGTAGTGAAATGTGCATACACTTTTTAGATAAAACAAACCTATCACAGGAGAACAAAGATACAATAATTCATGCAATTGAAGACCATTCAAATGGGAATGAAATAAATAGTCCAGTTGGGGCAGCCCTTCTACTTGCAGATAAAATTGATATTTCAAAAAATAGAGTTTTAGAACTAGGAAAACAAGATCGATGGCATAGCAACTTGTTAAATATTGAAGAAACTATTTTAACAGTTGAAGATAAAAATATAATAATAAATTATATTGCAGACTGTTGACAAAGTAATTTGTTAAAAGTCTTTTTATTTTTGAAAATATGTAT
>CAOJDP010000051.1 GCA_948433085.1 uncultured Caryophanales bacterium | reverse complement strand
TTTTTCCTCTACTTCTATTATGTACCTATTGTTGTTTATTTATTCTATTGTATATTCTTAGTATACCATATTTAATTTACGCAATCAATTGTGTGATGATTTAATAATTGCTACTATACAAAAGCAATTTTGTAAAATTTAGTATTATTGTTTTCACAATTAAATAATTTTCGTCTGCAACTTATAGCGCAATTATTCCAATATGAAAAAGACTATTGTGTGAGATGCACAATAATCCTATTTTTTCTGTGATTTTAATACATTCATTAAATCAATCAAATAATAGATAAAATGCTTTTCCAATTTAACAGTATCTAATGTAATAACCAAACAACCTAACTTCATTGAAAAACGAAACATACGAGATAGTTGATTTACTTCCATAAACAACTGTTCTCCATTTATACTTTCAGTAAACTCTTTCGATAACATAATTTCAATAAAATTAGATGTTTGTTTTACCTTATGAATCTCTAACTCTTTTGCCAGTTTTTCAAACCATTCCTCATACATATAAATTAACATACTTTCGTTTACCTTACCAAAACGATCTTCTAATTCTCTATGTAAACACTCTATATCTTCTTTGCTATGGATTTGATTAATTTTTTTATGAATTTCAATCTTAAGCTCTGTTTCTTCTACATAATCATCTGAAATCGTAGTTTCCACCTCAATCAAAGGCATTTCTTCCTTTTCATCCCCTATTACCTTTTCTCCTTTTAATTTAGAAACTTCCTCTTCTAACATTTTTAAATACAACTCAATCCCTATTGCATCAATAAATCCCGCTTGCTCACTACCTAATAAATCACCTGCACCCCTGATAGATAAATCACACATTGCAATCGCAAAACCACTACCAAGTTCTGTAAAATCTTTAATAACCTTAAGTCGCTTTGTTGCAACATCAGATAAAGATTTACCCTTATGATACATTAAATAACAATAAGCAATCTTGTTACTCCGTCCAACACGACCACGAATTTGATATAACTGTGATAACCCAAAACGATCTGCATCTATAATAATCAATGTATTTACATTTGGAATATCAATACCTGTTTCAATAATAGTTGTACATAATAAAACATCAAATTCATAATTCGTAAACTTTAGCATTACATTTTCTAATTGTGTTTTACTCATCCGCCCATGTGCCGCTACTATTCTTGCATCTGGTAACAAACGCTCCATTTCTTTTAACTTTAAATCCATATCCTCGACTTTATTATATAAAATAAATACTTGTCCATTACGAGATAATTCTTTATAAACCGCTTCCTTTATCATATGAGTATCTTCTTCTAACACATATGTTTGAATAGGATAACGATTCACAGGAGGTGTTTCTATCAATGACAAATTTCGAATACCCGTCATAGACATCTGTAATGTTCGAGGAATTGGTGTTGCTGATAAAGTAAGTACATCAATATTATTTTTATATTCCTTAATTTTTTCTTTATGCTTTACACCAAACCGTTGTTCCTCATCAATCACAAGCAAACCTAAATCTTTAAAACATATATCATTACTTAATATACGATGAGTACCAATTAAAATATCCACTGTTCCATCCAATAATTCTTTTTTTATACGCTCTACATCTTTCATACTTACAAAACGATTTAATAATTCAATTTTTACTGGAAAATTTTTAAATCGATCCAAGGCATTTTGATAATGTTGATTTGATAATATTGTAGTTGGACATAAAAACGCTACTTGCTTTCCAGATAAAACTGCCTTCATAGCTGCTCTAAAAGCAACTTCTGTTTTTCCATATCCAACATCACCACAAAGTAATCGATCCATTGGTCTAGCAAGTTCCATATCTTTTTTAATCTCTTCAACTACTTTTAATTGATCAATAGTCTCCTCATATGGAAACTCTTTTTCAAATTCTATTTGCTCTTCGCTATCCTTAGCAAAAGCAAAACCTATACTTGCTTCGCGGGCTGCATAAAGTTCCAACAACTTTCCTGCAATATCCTCCAACTTCTTTTTTACACGTAACTTTGTTTTTTGCCATTCAGTAGTTCCTAGTTTGTTAATCTTAGGGACAATTCCCTCATTGGATGAATACTTACTAATATATTCTATTTTTTCAACAGGAATATAAAGTTTATCCCCATCTCTGTATTCAATTGTCAAATAATCTTTTTTAAGACCATTTTTAATAAGCGTTTTCAAGCCAATATATCGGCCAATTCCATTAATACTATGTACTATATAATCTCCAATATTCAATTTATTAATATCCCGGATTTTAGTTCCAAATTTAAAATTACTCTTATAAGGAATTACTCTATCCTTCTTAAAAAATAAATCTTGTTCACTAATTACAACATAATCTTGAAAAGTAAATCCTTTTTCAATTGGATAAATCACAATATTAATTTTTTTAGAATAAATTTCATCCACATTTGTAATCACTATATTTTGTATTTCTAATTCATCTACAATTTTATTCATCTGATAGCGACTTGATAAACAAACTATAACAGTATTATTTTTATCAATATACGCTAAAAATCGTTTTTTCCATTCACTAATGTTTTTTGAAAACGGTTCCAGTTCTTTTACTGTAAATGAAATCATACTATTCTCTTTGTCTATAGGATTATCAAAATCTTCCAAATACTTACAAACCTTAGGATTTATTTCATTAAAATCAAACATATATGAAGTATTACCAGGTAATTCTTTACCTATATTATAATGATAAATCTCATCCAATAATGTTTGATATCCCAATTTTATTTCATGATAGTTACTAAATACTACAATTTTACTCGAAATATATCCTAAAATATTTGTTACTTCAATATTTTCTCTTATCTTACGATATGGTAGAAAATCCTCTGTTTCTACTAAAAACTCTGTATTGGAACAAATCATAATTTCATTTTTTTCTTCTAGTTTTAATTGCGTTTCAGGATCAAAAGAACGAATAGAATCAATTGTATCTCCCCAAAATTCCACACGAACAGGATATTTTTCAGTAATTGGAAAAACATCTAACACGAATCCACGAATTCCCAATTCACCTGTTTTACTTACAATTGTCTCCCTTGTATATCCCATTACCTGTAATTGATGAATTACATCTTCCATTTTATAATCTTTATTTCGATTCAAATGTAGCACATTTTTTTCAAATATAGAAGGAGCAGGCAAATATCTTAAATAACCCATTAAATTTGTTATCACAATATTCTTATGATGTTCTAACAACTGATGAATTGCATCTAATCTACTGTATTTAAATTCAGGGGAAATTGCCAATGCCTCACTTGTTAAAAAATCATCCATTGGAAATAATAAAACATATGGAGTATAGTGCAATAAAGATTGATATAACAAATTTGCTTCAAACAAAGAATTTGTAACCACTAAAATAGAATCTTTCACTTCATCAAATAAATTCCAAATATAAATTGCTTTTGTTTCATTTGTAAGACCAACAATTTGTTCTTCTTTTGGTAAAGGATTCCATAAATTTTTAAAGAAATTCACACCACACAGCTCCTTTCAATGTAAAAAGAATATATCATTTTTTATTATAATGATTCATTACATTATCATAGGACATTGTTAAAAATGCATTAAAAATTTCAGGAACAATATCCAAAATTGGTTTTAATAATTCTTTTTCTTCCTTCTTAAATTTTCCTAACACATAATCCTTTGTATCCATATTTTTATTATTTGAAATTCCAATTTTCATACGTTTATATTGTTTTGTTTTTAAATGGAACTCAATATTTTTAAGACCATTATGACCTCCACTTCCTCCTTGATAACGCAACCGATAACTACCCACTGATAAATCTAAATCATCACACAAAATCAAGAGATCCTCTACTTTGATATCAAAATAATCCATATACTTTTTAATCACTTCGCCTGATAAATTTATAAACCTTTCTGGTTTCAATAACATTACCTTTTCGCCATTTTTATTTATAACAGTATATCTTCCACCAAATTTTTCTATATTAATTGCAGCACCATTTGCCTCTGCTATCTGATCAATTGCCATAAAGCCAACATTGTGTCGTGTTCCAATGTACTCTTTTCCTACATTTCCCAAACCAACCACTAATTTCATTTAATCACCTCTATGATATTCTTGATATACCTCATTTTTTGGCAAGCCCCTTTCATGTGCGACTTGCTTAATCGCATCCTTTACAGTCATTCCTGATTTCAGAAAAAAATTTATATGTTCAATTATTGTCAAGTTGTCATGCATTTCGCCTTGAAAATTACCCTCTACAATTATAACAATTTCTCCCTTAATGTCAATCAGTTGTCCGGAAATATTTTCTAGAGTTTCCCTATATATTTCCTCATATTTTTTACTTATTTCCCGGGAAATTGAAATACGTCTATTTCCCAATATTTTTAGCATATCGCTAACGGTTTTATGGATACGATGCGGTGCTTCATAAAAAATTAAAGTAGCTCCTATATTTTTTAAATTTTCTAATTCTTTTTTTCTTTTTCCATCTTTACTATTTAAAAATCCATAAAATAAGAATGGTTGGGGAGCAATTCCTGATGTAATTAAAGCTGGAATTAAAGCTGTAGGTCCTGGTAATCCTACAACATTATACCCATTTTCTATTGCAATTTGGGCAAGCTCATATCCTGGATCGCTAATTACAGGAGTTCCTCTATCACTTACGATACCAACCATTTTGCCTTCTTTCAAATAAGTTAGTAATTTAATTCCATTTTTACCTTCGTTATATTGATGACTAGAAATTAATTTTTTGTGAATACTATAATGCTTTAAAAGTAGGGATGTTACTCTCGTATCCTCTGAAAAAATTACATCCACACTTTCTAATGTATGTAATGCTCGTATTGTAATATCCTCCATATTTCCAATAGGAGTTGGTATTAAATACACTGTTGCACTTCCATCATAACTCTTCTGAGACATTTTTTTCACCCCTTATAAAATAACCTTTTATAGCCTTTGTATAATCCCCATTGTCTTCATGTGTATATAAAGGTGGCAAAAGTGTTAAACCTGGTTTACCATTCTTATGCCCTTCTATTAAAACAATATTAGCATTTTTATTCATTTTTGGGTAAACAAATTGAATTTTTTTAGGTTCTATATTGTAATTTTTCATTAAAATTAAAATATCTATCAATCGTTCAGGACGATGTACCAAAGCTAATATTCCATTATTCTTCAATAATTTTTTACTAATTTTTATAACATCTTCTAACGTTAAACACACCTCATGACGGGCTACCATTTTTTCCTTTAATTCGTTTAAATGGGAATCTTCTCCTACCTTAAAAAATGGAGGATTACATGTAATAATATCATATTGATCGGATTCGATTTGACAAGCAAATTTTTTAATATCGGAATGTATGATATCAATTTGCTTTTCCAATTTATTGTAATGAATAGATTCTAATCCTAATTGATACGATTTCTCTTGAATTTCAACCCCTGTTATGTTTGCTTTTGTTCTAGTGGAAAGAATAATAGGAATGACTGCATTTCCAGTACCGATATCTAATATTTTCTTTGTATTTTTATTAATTGTTACAAAATTTGGAAGCAAAACAGAATCCAACGAAAAATGAAACATATCAGTATCTTGATATATTTTCAAATCTTCATATCCAAGTAAATAATTTAAAATCCTCATTCTTTTACCTCTATTATTCCTACATTTGGTATTTCAACAGAATATTTTTTTTGTAACACATCTATACTTATTACCTTCCCTTTACCCTCTTTACATTCTATTAAGCTTCCAACTTCTGGAATAGTTTTTCTACATTCAGCATAAAAATCATCTTCATATTTTAAACAACATAGTAATCTTCCACAAACCCCATTTATTTTATTTGGGTTAAGTGATAAATTTTGATTTTTTGCCATTGATATAGAAACTGATGTAAACTCTTTCAAAAATCTAGAGCAGCATAATTTTTGTCCACAAACCCCACAACCACTCACTTTTTTTGCTTTATCACGAACTCCAATTTGTCTTAATTCAATTCGAGTTTTATACATACTTGCAAGCTCTCGTGCTAACTCACGAAAATCAATGCGAGCATCTGCTGTGAAATGAAATAATAACTGGTCTTTATCAAATGCATATATCGCATCCAATATATTCATATTTAAATTATGTTTTTTTACAAGTTTCTTACATGTAATTAATGCTTCTCTTGCTTGCTTTTTATTTTCTTTATAGTTGTAATAATCTTTTTTATTGGCAATTCTTACAATTTTTCTCAATGGTTCTTTTAATTTAGACAAATCAATCCTATGCGAATCTGTAACAACTTTACCAAAAGCAATTCCTTTTTCCATTTGAACAATCACTGTGATATTCTTTTTCAAATGCATTTGGTTTGTATCACAACATACCAATTTTTCTTCTGTATCAATTTTTACTTCGACTATTTCTTGCATCCTACACAACTCATTTCTAACAAAAATTCATCTATTAATAGATTTTGATTCATGTTTAACTTTATTTTTTCTCTGTAATCGTTAATTATTTTTAATTTTAATATAATTAATTGCACTGTATTTTTAGAACATATGCACTCAAGTTCTTCAGCAAAATCAATATAAAATTCAAGATGTCGCCCTAATTTAAGATTCAATATATCTTTATATAATAGGATAAGTAATTCAAAACTCATTAGCATTTTATCACGATCATTTATGATGGCATGCCATAAACTTTGTGTATTCAATAATGTTTCCAATTTTTTATTTTCATAAAACTTTACAAAGTTTATAATAATTTCAATATATTTATGAAATTCAAGCTTGTCCACTGTATTAGGGATATAGATAGAACTCATTATTTTATCAGTCATATTTTCATTATTTTTTCTAACCTTTGTAAAAGAAATAACTTGACACCTAGATACTATAGTATCTAATAGTTGATACATATTATCTGTAACTAAAATTGCAATAATATTAGATTCTGGTTCTTCCAAAAATTTCAAGATAGAATTTTGTGAAGCAATATTCATTTTTTCTGCATTTTGAATTATATATATTCTATTTTGACTTTGTACAGCAGTTTGAACAAATTCTTTTTGTAACTCATCCAGTTGTTCTTTTTTAATCCACAAACCATCTGGTTCAATGATTTTAATTTCAGAAAACAATTTTTCTTCAATCAATTTGCACTGGTTACAAGTATTGCATTGATGATAATTACTATAATGATGTGGACATGATAAATATTTAGCAAATGCAAGTGCCAATTCGTTTGCTTTGTTATATCCATTTGTCTCAAATAAATATGCATGCACATGTTGTTTTTTTTCTACTGCATTTTTTAATATGGTATGTACTATTCTCTGTTCTTGTACAAAATCATCTAACATAAATCACCACCTCAAAATAAAATTACATGAATTAATATAAATGCAAAAAGTGCTGGTACACCTAAAAAAGTAAGACTAGAAACAGTTATCAAATTAATTGGTACTATTATATTTAAAGGTGCAGTTATAATATTATATCCATATAATAAAAATCCACTAATTACTATCTTCTTAAATAAATTATAAATTTTTTTAATCACGTATATCACCCAATTTAATATATGGTAGTGATTTTATTTTTATGAAACATCTTGTCTATTTTCAAGCGCCAATTCTAATGTAAGTGAATCAATATATTCCATATCTACCCCGAGTGGTACACCATGTGCAATTCGTGTCACTTTAACTGGCAATCCTTTTAATATTTTTGAAATGTATAATGCTGTTGTTTCCCCTTCAACACTAGGTTTAACTGCAATAATTATCTCTTTTATATTATCTTCTTGTATTCTTTTTAACAAGTCATTAATCTTAATATCCTCAGGATTAATTCCATCCAATGGCGATATTAATCCATCTAAAACAAAATACATACCTTTATAGGTTCCTACTTTTTCAAAAATTACGACATTTTTAGGATCTTCAACAACACAAATTGTAGAAGTATCGCGGTCAGTTTGTTTACATATTTCGCAAAATTCCTCTTCAGATAAATGATTACACTTTTGACATCTTTTTATTTTAGACTTTACATCTAATACTGATTTAGAAAATAAATCTATAATTTCTTGATCCATATTCAATGTAGCAAGCGCAAGTCTTTCTGCTGTTTTTTCACCAATTCCAGGCAATTTTTTATAACATTCTATTAAATTACGAATAGATAATGGATAATTCATTAAAACAATCCTGGCATTCCTTGTGTATACTTGCCCATTTTTTCTTCTATTTCTTTATCAATTTTTTGAATTGCATCATTTACTGCCACGACAATCATATCTTCTAACATTTCTTTATCTTCTGCATCTATGTTTTCTGTAATGTTCACACTAATTAATTCCTTTGTACCTTTCATTTTCACACTTACTATAGAAGATGTTCCTTCAAAAATAGTTTCATCTATTTTACCTTTTTCTTCCATCATATCTTTCTGTAATTTTTGAGCCTGTTTCATCATAGCTTGTATATTCATTTATTTTCCTCTTTTCTATTTTTCATATTCTATTACATCTTGAAATAGAATTTCTATTTCACTTTCTTCTTCTTGTGTCTTTAATTGTTCTAATAATTCTATAGGTTCTCTTTCATATTTATATTCTTTTTGTTTACTATTATATTCTTTTTTTATTTGATTCCATTCATCTATGTCAGTTGCAATTGCACTTATATTTTCATGAAATACTGTTTCTAATAAGCCATCTACTAAATTGATGTTTTCATTAAATAAATTGGATAAATTTACATTTTCATAAACGAATAATAAATGATAATGACCTACTGCCTTTAATTCTCCATCTAATATAAGTGAAGCAATCTGTCCATATTTTTTATTGGCAATTTCCATTTCAACACTTTTCATTTTTTCTTTCCACAATAACAATTCTTTTTTACTAAATTGACACAATGTATTATTAATACGGATTTGTTTTAATCTTTTAATTATATCAATTTTATTTATTACATTTTTTTTGTCCTGTATATCTGATAAAGTGTTTGACTTTACAAATTTTGAAGGGAAGTCCTCAATACTTTTTGATTTAGGTTGTTCTACATTTTCTTTTGGTATAATTTCTTCTGTGGTTTCTTCAATTTGCATTAAAGAAATCAAGCAGGTTTCAAAAAGTATTTTCGGATGATTCGAAAGTTTCATATCACAAATTGATTGATTAAAAACTTTTATTAATTTTAAAATTTTATTATTATTTATATTTTTAATTTCATACAAGTCTTTATTTAGTGCATTTTCTTTAAAATAATTAGGAACTGTATATAACAGTAAGCAATTTCTTAAAAACAATATAAGTTCTTCTGAAAGTTTAACAAAATTTTTACCATTTTGGTCATATTGTTCAATTAGTTGAAATAAACTTTCTATATTATTTGTTAATAAGCATTCTATAAACAATTTTAATTGTGTAGGAGTAAGTGTCCCATTTATTTCATGTACATCTTCAATTGTAATTAAATCATTTGCATAAGCAATTAATTGATCAAATAAACTAAGGGCGTCTCTTAAGCCACCGTCCGCCAATCTAGAAATTTCTAACAAACTTTCATCATCAATGTTTATATTTTCCAATTGGGAAATTTGTTTTAACCTACTATATATATCATTTTCATGAATCTTTTTAAAGTCAAATCGTTGACATCTAGAAAGAATAGTAGCAGGAATTTTATGTGGCTCTGTTGTTGCAAGAATAAATACAATGTGTTCTGGTGGTTCTTCTAATGTCTTTAACAATGCATTAAATGCACCTGTTGTTAACATATGAACTTCATCTATAATATATACCTTATATTTTCCAACTGAAGGAACTAAACTGACTTTACTTTTTAACTCCCTTATTTCATCCACTCCATTATTAGATGCCGCATCTATTTCAATTATATCTATTGTTTGTTTATTATTTATTTGCGTGCAAGATACACATTCGTTGCATGGTGTTGTATTTCTTAAATTTTCACAATTAATAGTTTTCGCTAGTATTTTAGCAACGCTTGTTTTTCCTGTTCCCCTAGGGCCTGTAAATAAATATGCATGATTCATTCTACAATTTTCCACTGCATTTTTTAATGTTTTTATTATTACTTTTTGACCTACCACTTCATCAAAATAAGTCGGCCTATATTTTCGATATAAAGTTTGATACATAATATATGTCTGAGTAATTTACTCGACTACACCTCCCTTTCTATTTGTAAATATATAACATATTATATCATTATAAATCCTATTTTTACATAATTATAAAAAGAAAATATAAATTTTGTTAATTGAAAAGTTAAGTTGAACACAAAAATTCATATTGTTCAAGTTAGTATTGCAATTATCATATATCCAAAAATAGAGTTATAATATACCTCGATACGTTGTCCCACAAAAGGAGGTAAAATTATGACAACTATATCAAACTATAAAAAACATTTAAAATTATCAGAAAGAATTAAAATTGAAAATGCACTTAACAATAACATATCTTTTAGAAGTATGAGTAGAGATATCAATAAGGGTGTATCTACGATTTCAAGAGAAATAGTAAATCGTAGATATAAAGAGAAAGGTAACTATTTCAATGGATTACCAAAGAAATGTGAAAAACTACAAAAAGCACCATTTGTATGTAATGGTTGCCCTAATGCAAAAAAATGTAGGTTAAACAAATTTTTTTATAATGCTGAATATGCACAACAAGAATATGAAAGAATTTTAAAAGAATCCAGGGAAGGTATTGATCAAACTACTACTGAATTTAAAGTACTTAATAAAATAGTTAAACAAGATATTAATAATGGGCATTCTTTTGCTTTAATTGTTAATAATCATCCAGAATTAAATATATCTGAAAGAACTTTATATAACTACCAAGAACAGGGTTATCTAGAAACTAAAAATATCGATTTACCTAGAAAAGTTAGATATAAAAAAAGAAATAGCGATAAAAACTTGTCTAAACAACAAAAAGAAAACCAATGTAGAATTGGTCGTAATTATCAAGATTTTCTTTTGTATACCAAAGAAAACAACATTGTATATTATACTGAAATGGATACAGTTGAAGGCATGATTGGAATAGGACAAAGTTGCTTTTTAACCTTATATTTAAAGCAATCTCAATTCCTATTCATTTTCAAAATTTCAGAACAAACCATCACCTGTGTCAATAATAAAATCAACGAAATAAAAAACACAATTGGTAATGAAATGTTTCATAAAATTTTCCCTATTATTCTAACAGATAATGGTTCAGAATTCAAGAATCCTAAGGAAATTGAGAATAATGGTGAACATGTAATTGATTCAAAAGTATTTTATTGTGATCCACAAAGATGTGATCAAAAATCACAAATTGAATTATCACATGAATATATTAGGAGATTCATTCCAAAAGGAATATCAATCAATAAAGTATCCCCGCTGCAGAGCAGACGGGGTATTTACAAGGAGTTACAACGAC
>CAOJDP010000050.1 GCA_948433085.1 uncultured Caryophanales bacterium | reverse complement strand
TGTAAATCCTTGTTTCTTTTTCATATTTTTTCCTCTACTTCTATTATGTACCTATACTTTATTTCTCTTTTCAATCATTAAAAGAGGGGGTATACCCCCCCCCGTTTACAATTGGCAAATTTACTTTTTGTAAACTATTCTATGATTTCTACTTCTACTATATCATACCATCTTACTTCAATATGTGCAACTACTTTATGTTAAAAAAAATATTTGCGTACTATTAAATAAAAGGAAAACCATAACACTATAGTTTTCCATGTGTATCAATTATGATACATTAAATTTTATGTTTTCATAAATTTTATATGCAAAGAATTGATTATAAGCTATGAATTTGTTACAATAATGCTACTGGAGGATTGTTATGAAACAATTAAAAAATATAAATTGGAAACAAGAGTTTAAAAATTATAAAAAATGGGTGCCAAATGCACTTACAAGTTCACGTATTCTATTTACACCGATTATTATCCTTTTAGGGATTAAAAAACAAATTTCACTTGTCATTCTTTTTTCAATAATCATTGCAGTTACAGATTGTATCGATGGTAAACTTGCACGCAAATGGAACACAGAAAGTGAATTAGGCGCAAAATTAGATGCGATTGCAGATAAGTTTTTTGCAATTGGATTATGTTTATCCCTCACCCCTATCTTTCCTATTTTGTGGGCTGTTGTTATTCTAGAAATGATTTTAGCAGTTTGTAATTTATACTTTCATTATAAAAGCAAAAAAACAGAATCTTTATGGATTGGTAAAGTGAAAACAACAATTTTATTCATTATAATTATTATGGTAATCAGTTATCACTTTTTACAACAACTCGATATGATTACACAAGGTTTTATTTATGTTTGTATGAATTTACAAGTATTATGTATTATCGAATATTCATTCAATTTCTATGATCATATGCACCCACTTACCGTTGAGAATCACCAAATGCACCAAGCAATTATGAATGAAACTGAGAAAAAACAAGAAGAATTGGAAAAAACAATTGAATTAGACCATTTAGATCATTTTATTCAAAAACGAAAATCTAGAAAAAGCAATCACAAATAGTGATGCTTTTTTCATGTGTAAATCTATTAACTATCCTAATTCCTTTTGCATATTTTATATTATAGAAAAGGAAGGTGATTTATGAATTCTTGTAATAATTGCGAGGATCCCTGTAGTAATATTTATCAAGATGCATTAGAGAAAATTAAAACAGATGAAAAATTCTGCCAACATAATATAGTAAGTATTCCAGGTCCTACTGGACCAACTGGTCCGACTGGCCCTACTGGGACTGATGGAATACCAGGTCCTACTGGACCTTCAGGTATTAATTATCAATTCTCTATAGGAAATGTGTCTACACTTAGACCAGATGAAATAGCCAGAGTAGAACAACAAACGATTGGAGATCATATTATACTTAATTTTGCGATTCCACAAGGAGCAACAGGGGCAACAGGGCCACATCAAATTAATAGTGCATTTTTAACTACTTTCAATCAAAATTTTCCAGATACTGGATTAGAAGTTTTTGAAGATGAACGTCTTCCAATTGATTTAATTGAAATAAATCAAGGAAATATTTGTACACTCGATACTACCAATCATACAATCCAATTTAATCAAATTGGTAACTATAAGATTGAATTTATTGTAAGTGCCTATGTTCCTTTTTTCAATACAGATTTTGATCCTACAGTAGATTTTGTTTCCATTGGATTTCGTCAAGTAGATGATGCTATTATTTATGCAGGAGCGAGTGAATGGATTTCAGATGAAGAGCCACATTTGTTAGTAGGCAATGGCATCTTTAGCGTAGTAAATACCGCAGCACAATATGAACTTTATAATTTTTCAAATCGTCTTATTTATTTAAATAGTCCTGATATTCGAGATTTATCTTTGCATTCTTATTTTTTAAATCCTGTTGTTACAATAAACATCCAATATTTAGGAAGATGAGGTGTGATATGAATCAATACAAAGTAATTGTATATGCCATTTGTAAAAATGAAGAAAAATTCGTAGACCGGTGGGTGGATTCTATGCAAGAAGCAGATGCGATTTATGTGTTAGATACTGGTTCTACTGATAATACGGTTGAAAAATTGAAATCGAGAAATGTAAATGTAAAAGTAGAAATGATTGAGCCTTGGAGATTTGATGTTGCTAGAAATCATTCATTAGATATGGTCCCTGAAGATACTGATATTTGTGTTTGTACAGATTTGGATGAAGTATTTGAAGCTGGTTGGAGAAAAAAACTAGAGCATGCTTGGCAAGAAAATACAACACATGCTAGGTATAATTACAATTGGGGATTTGACCAAAATGGAAAACCGACAGTCAATTTTTATATTGAAAAAATTCATAAACCAAAGATATATCGATGGACACATCCAGTTCACGAAGTCCTAACCTACTTGGGAACAACTCCAGAACATTTTATTACTATCGATGGTATGACACTCAATCATTATCCTGATCCAACAAAATCTAGATCAAGTTATTTACCTCTTTTAGAACTTTCTGTCAAAGAAAGCCCTGAGGATGATCGAAATATGCACTATTTAGGTAGGGAGTATATGTACTATGGTAAATGGAATGAGTGCATTGATACTTTAATTAAGCATTTACACTTAAAAAGTGCGACTTGGAAAGATGAACGATGTGCTTCCATGCGTTTTATTGCACGCTCTTATCAGGCTTTAAATCGATTTGATGAAGCCAAAATGTGGTTGGAAAAAGCAATTCAAGAAGCTCCCTATTTAAGGGACCCCTATATGGAACGTGCACTACTTAGTTATCGTTTACAAGAATCAGATGATGTAATTTTGTACTGCAAACAAGCTTTACAAATTCAGACACATATGAAATCTTATATTAACGAAACATTTAGTTGGGACTCTACTGTTTATGATATCCTATCAATTGCTTATTCCAATAAGAAAGACTATCAAAATGCAATTAAATACATTAATTTTGCATTAGATCTAAATCCTGATGATGAAAGACTTATTCACAATAAAAAATGGTTAGAACAACAAATAAAATCTTTGTAAAAAAGTAAGGGAATTTTTCCTTACTTTTTTAATAAAAACCTATAATGACCTGTAATTTTCATTCTATGATTCCATCTTTCTAATGTATCTTCTTCTAAGAGTGGTTGTCCTGCATTATGAATTAAATATGGAATTCCTTTCTTATTTCTACGATCCGATATAATGCCAATATGAGAATTTCCAAATACGACAATATCCCCAGGTTGCCATGTTTCTATTCTATTTATATCATTTGTTAAAATCTTCGTATTTCTCTTTAAATAAATTTTTAAATTTGTAACTCTTCTAAAATCTATATTGGAATCTGGTTTTTCTATATGAGGATATGCTTCTGGATTGTTTTCTATATCTTCTGTCACTAAATCTTTTAAACTATAACCTGCTTCTTTTAAAGCTCTCCATATTACATCTGTACAAACACCCTCATTGTCTTTCGGATACCCACCTTCATAATATCTACTTCTATAAGTTGGTTTTCTTTTTGCTTCTTTTTTTGCACCATTTAAAATATCAGTATAATCATCTATTCCATTTTTGTTGTAATCTATATCTGATGTTATCGTTTCTATGTGAAATTTTTCTGCTGTATATGACTTTTTTGGAAGAAACCCATAATAATTAAGTGTATATAATACAATAAATAAGGTAATGAAAAATAAAATTTGTAAACAATATTTTTGTTTTTTCATAATACGTCATCTCCTAATTCTATTATATCATAATTTTGGAAACTTAATTTTTTATCTAATAGTAAATGAATCATTTATTTATCTTTTTTCAAAGGAAAAAAGCCTTTATAGGCTCTTTTCTACATCATATTTTCTAGCTTTTTATTTGCTTTTTTCATTGTTGAATCTACAGCTTTTTCTACGCCTTTTCTAACAGGCTTATTATACTTTTGATACGCTAAAACAGCTCCTGCACCTAATCCCATAAGTGCCATATCCTTTGCAAACTTCATACTATCACCCTCTTGCCAAAAAATATGAATTGTATGCATATAAACTGATACATACATTCTTAGTTTGTAACTAATTTTTTAAAATATGCATATTCTTTAATTTTTGACACAATTTTGTTTTTCTTAATTTTTCGTTATTATTAGATACACTGTATGTAAATGCTTTTGGTTCTCCAATTAAAATTAACTTTCTTTTGGCACGTGTTATTCCTGTATAAATTAATTTGCGATACAACATTCGATAGTAGGACATACAAATAGGCATCACTACTAATTCAAATTCACTTCCTTGTGATTTATGAATACTAATAATAAAACCATGTTTGATTTTTGCAAAATCTTTTGGCAAATATTTTACTTTTACGCCATCATAATCCACATATATTTCATTTTTTTTACTTTTACTTTGGTGTGCTGGAATAATAGATGTAATTACACCAATATCTCCATTAAATACATTTTCTTCAGGCATGTTTACCAGTTGCAAAACTTTATCATTTTCTCTAAAGATCGTATCGCCAACTTGAATTTCCACTTGGTCATCTGATTTTGGATTCCATATTTGTTGCAGTTCTTTATTTAAAGCATCAATTCCATTTACACCTGCATACATTGGTGCCATTACTTGTGCTCTCTTATAATCATATCCTTTCTTGATCAATTGTTCTGCAAGTTTATGTAATGCAGGTTTCATATGGTCGGAATTACATTCTAAAAAGGTAAAATCATTGGTTTGTTTTAAATATTGCTCACTCAAATTGTTGTCTTTCACTTCTTCTGCAAGTACAGGTATATAAGAATCATTACTTTGACGGTATAATAGATTTAAAGCTATAGTTGGGATGATCTCACTATCGAGTAAGTCTTTTAAAACTTGGCCTGGTCCAACGCTTGGAAGTTGATTAAAATCTCCTACCAAAATTAGCTGAATATCTTTTGTTAATCCTTCTAATAAATGTCCAAATAACTCAATATCAATCATACTTACTTCATCTACAATGATTAATTTTTGATGAGATGGATTCCATTCATTCACAGCAAATTCATTATTTTCTTTATTCCATTTTAAAAATCGATGAATTGTTGTTGCAGGAAATAAAGTGGATTCACTCATTCGTTTGCTTGCTCTTCCTGTAGGTGCTAATAAGGCTATTTGTAGTTCTGCATTATCTTGTAATTGATTGAGATTTTGATACATATTTACAATTGCTTTAATGATGGTTGTTTTTCCTGTTCCTGGTCCACCAGTAATAATAACAATATGTTTTTGTAATGCTTCTACGATTGCCTTTCTTTGTTGTTCGTTATATTTTATTTTGGCAAATTCTTCTATTTGGTTTAAAGTTTTCTCTAAATTCTTATAGTTTTTATCTTCAGAATGTAATAAATAATTCACTCTATTTACAATGAAACTTTCTGCATCATAAATTGTCTTTAATGCATATACTTCTTCTTCTTTTACTAATTTATTTTCAAGGCATAATTCTGATAAGTAATTTTTAAAAAGCGTTAGGTCTAAATCTGTATGAAGGTAATATTCTATTTTTTCTTTTAATTCTTCTACTTCCAAATAAGTATCTCCTGTTTCAAAAGACATTTGTTTACAAATATAATAAATGCAAGCTTTTATTCTTCTTTCATCTAATGTATCCAAGTCTAATTTTTGAGCAATCAAATCAATTTTAGGAAATGTTACTTCCTCTACATCATCAATAATTCTATAAATATTATGCTCAATTTCCATAATGGTATTACTTTTATAACAATTATAAATTGCAAGTGCATCCTTCATGGTAAAACCCATATCTGTTAAATAAACGATGGTTTTATGACTTTCTTCATATTTAGTTAACGTATCACAAATTAATCTTTGTTTTTTGACTGATAATTTTGGTATTAAATTAAGGCATTCTGGTTCTCCTAAAATACGATCTAATGTTTGATTCCCCAATACTTCTACAATACTGGTAGCCATTTTTTCACCAATTCCTGGAAATAAATCACTGGATAAAAAAGCAACTATCCCATCTTTATCCTCTGGTTTTACATGTTCGGATTCTGTTACTTGAAATTGAAAGCCATATTTTGGATGATTGACTGTTTCTCCATAAAATAAATACATATCTTCTTCTTTAAGATCTGCAAAGTAACCTGTAAATGTAATGGTTTTATCTACGTAATCTTGTAATTCCTCATCATTGGTTTCCTTTACCTTACAAATTCCAATAATAAAACCTTTGTCAGAAGCAAAGATTTTTCTTTTATAAATTACTTTGACATACTTTTTCATAACATCATCCCTAACATTTTTATTATACCAAACAATTGTTCTAAACACAATTAAAAAATAAGTCATTTCTGACTTATTGCATTCCTCTTGTTCTTTTGTTTTCTTCTACTTGTTCTTGTAGACGTAAATCTATATAATCCAATTGACTTTGATGATATTCTTCTTGTAATTGTTGGATTGTAGGTTCTTCTGTTGGGTTTAGTAATTGTTCAAAAGCTTTCCAATCTTTTTGTCTTTTTTGTTCTGCTTTATAATCTGAAACTTTTTGATATGTTGCAATAAAAAGGCCAATGGCAGTCGCAACTGTAAGCGCTACTGCAATGTTTCCTATATATTTTTTCTTTTTTTGCAAACTAAATTTTTTACCTTTTTTTGGTGTTATTTTTCTTATTTTTACTTTATCAGAAAATACATCTAACATTTTTTGAAAAGCAATCAATTTAGAATCTTCTGCATAATCCTTTTTAATTTGTTTTGGTAGGATTACTACCATTTGATTGTATTGTTTTAAACTATCTGTAGACACTTCATTTTTTTCTGAAAAAGCGAATTGATAAACATCTACATTTGCTGTTGTATAATTTTCTTTTGTAACCATTTTATTTTTAGATACTCGTAACTCTTTGGCTAACACATACATTGGATAAGTATTTTCAGTAGGTTCTACACTTCTATCTTCTCCTTGTATATATTCTTTTAAGCATAATTTTTCATTTATTACTGTTAGCATTAATACACAGATATTAATATTCATTTCCATCAACTCCATATTTGTATTTTAATATTTTTTATAGTTCCTGTCAATTGGAACTATCTAACTTTCCATAACAACAGGAATCTTCTATTTTGGTAAGTATTACATTTTTTGTTTCTGTTAAATTTTTATCTTTTGTTACTACCTTCACAAGTAAATAATTGCCTGTATGTCCCATGATTCCATCTTCATAGATTGTTTCTGGTAAAACTTCAATTGTTTTTCCAAGAAACTTTTTCATATATGCCACTTCTAATTCTTTTGAAAGTTCAATTAATTTATGTGCTCTTTCTTTTTTTATGTTATTATCCAGATGATTCGGTAATTTGCAAGCTGCTGTTCCATCTCTTTTGGAGTATGGAAATACATGTAGTCCTGAAAATTTTATTTTTTGAATTGTATCGACAGTTTCTAAAAATTCTTCCTCTGTTTCACCTGGAAAACCTGTAATGACATCTGTTGTAATAGAGATATTAGGACGGATCATTCTAATCGTATTTATTTTATCGATAAAATATTCTTTATTATATTTACGATTCATTCTTTTTAGTACTGTATTCGATCCGCTTTGTAATGGGATATGGATATGGTCTACTAATATATTGGAACGTGCAAATACATCTAATACACGATTATTTAATTCTGTAATTTCTATTGAGGAAATACGAATACGTTTTAAATCTTGGATTTGAATCAAATCGTTTAATAAATCAGCAAAATCATATTGTTCAAATTCTGCACCATAATTCCCTGTATGAATTCCTGTTAAGACAATTTCTTGGTGCCCTTTTTTCACTAAGTTTTTTACTTCTGTTAATACGTCTTCTTTTTTCTTACTACGTACATTCCCTCTAGTATAAGGGATAATACAGTAGGTACAAAAATTATTACATCCATCTTGAATTTTCACAAATGCTCTTGTTTTATTAAAGTTATCTAATATCATAGGTTCAAATTCTAGATGATTCATCTGTTTTACATCACAAATTTTTAGATTATTTTTTAGATAGGTTTCAATATAATCAACTATTTTTGATTTACCTTGGTTTCCCAAAATAATATTGGCTCCTTCTATTTTTTCGTCTTTATGGTTTTGTGAAAAACAACCAGTTACAATGATGATTGCATTTGGATTTTTTGCAATCGCATGATGAATGGTTTTTTTAGATTTATGATCTGCTGTATTGGTTACGGTGCAAGTGTTGATGATTGAGATATCAGCAAATTCATCGGGTTTGACTTCTATATAACCTTTGTTTTTTAAAGCATCACGCATCACATTGGATTCATAGGTATTCACTTTACAACCTAGTGTATATATATTAAACTTCATAAGACATTCTCCTAAAAAATAGGCATATGCCTATTCTAAATTTTTTCTAAATTCTTTTAACGCTTGTAAAAAATCTTCGTTAGCTTTTACTTCAGGACTGATTGGTGGCATATCTAAAGTTTGTTCTAAGCTATCTATTTTCATATGTCCATGGAAATCAAAATCCTCTAAATAATCATCTATATTATGGCTTTCTAATTTACGATCAAGTTCTTCTATGGTCTCTTCTACTATATTATTTTGAATGGTGCTTTCGAAATTAAATTCAATTTGTTCTTTTGGTCGAAAAGAAGGTACTTTTGGATAATCTAAATGTTCTTCCATTTTACCATAGATGGGTGATATAAAATCTGTATTTTTGAATTTTTTCGCTGCTGTTTCTTTTACTGGCTCTATTTCTTTTGTTATATTTGTTTGTACAGGTTTTATTTCGTCTTGGATATCATGTGATATTGCATTTCTAAAATCCAAATTCATTAAATCCATTTCTTCTATATCTTCCACATAAGCATCTAGTTCTATGTTTGAATTTTCCATAATGGATTCTTCTATTTTAGACTCTTCTACTTCTATTTTTGTAGGTTTGATTTTAACAGGTGTGGTTTCTTTGTTTAACGACTTTAATAATTCTTGGTAACTAATGATTGATTTTTCTTCTTGTTCTTTTTCAAAATTTTCTACTACATCTTCTGATTTTGCTTCTAAGTCTTGTTGCATTTTTTCTAACATTTCTTCTATTTCTGATTTTGCTTCCACTGCTTCTACCTCTTTTACTTCTTCTATTTTAGACTCTTCTACTTGAACGAGTTGTTTTTTTTCTTCTAATTCGCTCATAATATCTAATATTTCGGCACGATCTTCTTTGTCACTTTTATGATCTTTTAAGCAAATATAGATAAAATAAATAACTAACAGAAGTAATACACATGCAGTTACAATCTGTAATATTTGATTATTAATATCGATATTAATCATACGCTTCACTCCATATAATAAAAATTAAGTATACTTAGTACATATAAAGGTACTGTTTCTACTCTCATAATGCGGTTACCCAATGAAATTGATGTAAAACCTATTTGATTCCACTTTTTTTCTTCGTTCATAGAAAATCCACCTTCAGGTCCTACTGCTATAATTATTCTATCACAGTTATGAACAGATTTCAAAGCAAAACGTATATTTTTGTTTTTTTCTGTCGTACTACAAATAAATTTACTACCTTGTAATGCTTTCATTTCTTCTATTTTATGAATTTTTGTGATTGTCGGTATATTGACACGATACGATTGTTCGCTTGCTTCTTTACAGATTTTTTGCCAACGTTCTAATTTTTTCTCTATTTTTCCTTTTTCATATTTGATAATACTACGTTCTGTTTCTATTGGTATAATTTGATCCACGCCTAGTTCAGTGGCTTTTTGTAAGATAAAATCCATTTTTTGTTCTTTTAGTAAAGGGATTAATAATGTAACTTTAGGTATGCAATCTTCTGTTACTTTTAATTCCGTTTCTATTTCAACTTGCATATTTGTTTTTACGTTTTTTAGATGACATAAATATACTTTATTTTCATATACTACTTGAATTTTATCTTGTTCATTCATTCGCATAACTGTTTTCATATGGTATAAGTCATCCTCTTGTAACAGGAACTGATTCTCCATTTTTTGTTTTGCAAAGTATCGCTGCATCATTATCCCACCTTTATAACTTTATTATACTACTTTCTTAAAAAAAAAGGAAATGTTCTATAATGAGACACTCTTTTTACACAAAAAAATCCTTATTATAGGATTCTAGTTATAATGATTATTCAAATCTAATATTAGATGGAAAAAACTTTTTGTTGTTATTCTCTTTAGCTATTCTATTCTCACACTATTCCATTTAATTAATTTTCAAAAGACGAGCACCAAGACTACCGCCAGAGCTAGACGATGCATTGTTCACATACCAACACCATAATCCACCCCTCAAAGTATGAGCCCAACTACCACCAACTAAGGCTATACGATTCCCAGATTGTGACCAATACTGAACAGTCATATGTGTACTGCTATTTCCATTTGTTTCTGTTGGGAATGCAATTAAAGGATGAATTGTATCATAGCCTAATTTCGATACCCATTGATTATTTGCATTCGAATTCGCATATCCAACTGCTTGATGACATCCATCAAATTTGTCAGATGCATACTGATTTTTATCATAACAAATATAGGCTTGATAATCTTTGATATTGATTCCATCGACAAATTGCCATATGTTTCCGAAGATATCTTCAATTCCTCTATAAATCATTGAACTATTGTCTGTTCCATCCACACTCCCTGAATGCATTCCTAATGCGTCACATCCTCCACTTTTGATTGGACCTGTATGAGAACTATTGGTATATCCTGGCCCTAATTTAATCTGTGAATTATAATCTGCATACTCTACTAAATAAAGTAATTGTAGAATAAAATAATGATAATCTAGTTGACCAAATTCTTCGCCTAAATTTCTTGCATAAGTTCTAAAGTTTGTAATGGTTGTATTGGTTAGGGGTGCTACTCCACTCTTACTATGGACTCTTGTTGCATTCCCTGACATAGTATATCTTCCAATTGAAAATTCTTCACTTTTAGTATAGCCTTCTTGTTGAGTTTTAGAAATATAAATATACTCATACGTATCATCTTGATATCTTCTATAATAGAATTCTGGAATTTTCGTTAATACTTCAACATTACCACTTGGCGTAAATGTAAAATTTTCTTCTCCATAGTATGCCATTATTTGTTTTGTATCAGTATCATAATTGTAAGAGATTATATCACTCTATGGATAAATAGAATCAAAGTATTTTTCACTGGTGTTGTTCCTATCTGGGCAGTTGCATATAACCCTATAGATGCACCAATCCTTTCCCATTCAGAAGATATTGCATCCAACCTTCTTCTGACTCCATATCCATCACCTGTATCTTTATATTTATCATGTAATTCATTTAATGCTTCTTCTACACTATTCACATTCCAACTTTTATCAGCTGGCGTATAGGAAACCTCGCTTGCTAGATAATTGTAAGCTGCATATACTGTTATTCCACTACATAGCAAGC
>CAOJDP010000049.1 GCA_948433085.1 uncultured Caryophanales bacterium | reverse complement strand
TAAATTACAATTTAGGAGTGAGAGTATGGAATGGATATTTGCTGATATAATAAATAGTACCAAAGTACCTAAAGTAGTAAAGTATATTGCAATAACTTTGCTAGTTGGATTTTTAGAATTTTTATTTATTAGCATTGCTATAAATGGTGTTTCAAAATTTGCTATGCCTGTTGGGATTAGCCTAGCAATAATTTTCTTTATAGTTTATATTTATTTAATCATTAAAATTAAAAAATATAACTACATTAACAAAGATAGTGATGATTAAATTACAATTTCTCTCAAAGATTAGATTATTAGGTGCAAAACTATATAAATGATGTTATAATTGATTTAGAAATTAGCCTGTATGCGAATTTCCAAATGTGGTTTACTCACGCACCATTGGGAAATCTGTTCTAACTTTTTAGAACTTTAATATACAAAGTATCAATTTCAAAAGAAGTTGATATTTTTTTGTGATTAGAGAAAGGACAGATAAAAATGGTAAATATAGTTAGTAAAGAATTGTATTTCAATGAAGTAAAATTAGAATGTATAATAAATATCCTAACTCTAATAATTTAGAAGTGATGCCGTTGATTTAAAATTAAGTGTTTCAATTGACATTTAGTACTATCTATCACTGGTTAAAAAAATTTATAGCAAATAAATGGGCCTTTTTTATTGTTCTCTTTTAAAAAAGCAAAAATTGATTCGTTATGAAATATTTTTATCTTGAAATTAATTTGTTCAATCTATAATTTAAATTTATGAATAAACTTACGAATTCTAATTTTGGTATTGGATTTTTCATAAGATAGATTATTAGCTTCACTATTTTCTGGATTACGATAATTTAATAATATCCTTTCATTTCTAGCAATAGTATCTTTACATGTACTATATAAATTATTATCAAACGCATCATCTTCCAAAGAAGATAAGTTAATTTGAGGATATTCATACTTCGTATTACCAATTTCCTTAAATTGTAAACGAGTTCTCCAATTCCAATGACATTGTCTATGAGAAGTGTTAAATAGACATCTATTGATAAAATCTGTTAAATGGAAATTTTGAATATTATTATAATTACAACACATATCCATATATTCTTGCATTATTCTTTCATATTTTTGCTCTTCATCACTTAAATACCATTTTTCTTTTTCTTCGTCGTATACATCATTAAACACAAGAGGAGGAGCATATTCTTTTAATGATTTTATGTATTGATATGGTTTTACTTTTTCTAGTTGTTCAGAAGTAATAATTCTAATATTATTTGGTTTAAAAATTTTCTTATAAGTTTCAAAATCAGTAATAAAACCAAAGGTTGTATCTATAACAGTTTTTTGGTCATCTAAATCAATTAATAAAAATGTATGCTCATAATCTGTTTTCTTTCCAGATCGAATTGTGTAGTGATCTGCATAGTTTTGCAAATTACAAGTTATGATTTTAAAATCTTTAAAATATAAACTTAATGCAACAGCACATGCATGACAGTATCCATTCGCATAGTTTACTTTTAATAACTCTTTGATTGGAAATCCCAAAAAATAGTATTGAGGTAATTTATGCAAAAATTCTGCATTATATTTTGCTTTTTTGATTACAATAGGCCGATTCCAGTCATCATTTATGAGTCCCGACCACCAACCAGCAGCTCTTTTGTATGACAAGTAATCATAATAAACTATCTTTTCCTCATTTTGTGCCTTTTCTAAACTTTGTTCAAAATTTGTCATAATGAAATCCCTCTTTGTATTGCTAATTATAATAACATAAAAGAATGCATTGTGCTAGTTAAAACTGAGAATTGTTATGAAAATAACATTTAAATGAGTATATGTTAAATTTAATAAAAATTACCAAAGCAATCAAATATCCTATATGTTTACCGAATATGCAAGTTTAAAAATCACCAGCACAACGCATTCATATATTTTTTATCCGCAAGTGCCTATTAAAAAAAAGCGATTAATGATATAATATTATCGATAAATCAAATGAAAATGGAGAAAAAGTTATGTATCAGTTAAAAGATTTAAATATATATTATGATAAACTTCAAAAAGAATATGGAGCAAAAGGATTGGATTCTATTTATAATGGTGGATGTATAAATAATCCTAATATTTGTTTTGTTTTCATGAATCCAACGGGAAGAAGTATAGCTTCTAAAAAATCTTGGAAAGGATTAAAATCTCCTTGGATAGGGATTAAAAACATTTGGAATCTTTTTGTAGAACTAGACTTAATCGATAAAGACATTTATGCCAAAATAAAATCAATAAAAGGAACAGATTGGACAGAAAGATTTGCAGAAGAAGTATACAATGATGTAACGAAACATAAGTATTTTATTACCAATTTAGGAAAATGTACTCAAATTGATGCAAGAGCGTTACCTGATTCTGTTTATAAAGAATATCTCGATTTATTGAAACAGGAGTTTATCATTATTAAACCAAAAATTATTATTTTATTTGGAAATCAAGTAAGTTCTATTGTTTTAGATGAAAAAATCTCAGTTTCTCAAGTTAGAAAAAAGTGTTTTATTAAAAAAATAAATGGAGAAGAATACAAATTTTATCCGGTTTATTATCCAATAGGAAATGGCCGATTTAATATAGATAAGTCAATAGAAGATATAAAGTGGATAATCAGACATGAACTAATAGAAAATAGTGCCAACAAAAAAGAATACCAATAGGTTTTTTGTTAAGAAAACAAATTATCAAAGGAAGAATGTAGTATTGCTATAATTTTTTTAAAATACATTTAAATAAGTAACTCCAATCACAATTTATGAAGATGGTAGTTTATGAATAAACAAATATGATTATCAAATATAGTTAGAATAAAGAGAAAAAAGGTATTTATCAAAGATCTATCCAGAAATAGAACATTTGGAAAAAACTGAAGGGATAATGTAATCTATGCAACCACAAATAACATTTATGATTTATTTATGCATAATTATAGGTGAATAAAAGAAAAATTTAAAAAAGAGATAAAAAAGCATGCAATAAAATTATGCCAAATCCATAAAATTGAAAAATAGACAAATTTATTAAAAATAAAACCTTGCAAAAAAATAAAATTATGGTATACTAATATCAATGTCAAAGGCTATAATGAAGAAGTAGTAAAAAGGAACTTGTTTGTAATAGAAAGTTCGTGAAAGATGGAAGACGAACCAAACATCCTTTTGAATTCACCTTCTAAGCTGATTTATAATACGGTAACGCGTTATAGTATCAAGATGCATAGAGTTTTTGCTATGAATTAAGGTGGTACCGCGTAAAACACGTCCTTATATGAGGATGTGTTTTTTATATAGGAGGTGTAAAATGCCCAAAAAAGCAGTTTTGTTTATTCATGGATTTTCTGCAAAACAAGAAGATAATCAAATATTTGTAGATTTTATGAAACGAAAAAGACAAATCGATTTTCATACCTTTATTTTACCTGGACACGAAAAAAAGCGAATGGGTAAAGTTACCTATCAAGATTGGATAGATGCCTCTACAAGAGAGTTTGAAAAAATATTAAGCAAATATAGCAAAGTAACAGTAGTAGGCCATAGCATGGGTACTATACTAGCAATTTATCTTGCTTCACACTATAAAGAAGTAGAAAAATTAGTACTGGTATCACCCGCTTACAACTGCGGAAATCTAGAGCAAAATGTGAGGGATTTTAAAAAATTAATTCGTCATGAAATGAATGTAGAACTTGGAACAGGATTTGAAGGGATTTTATATAAAATATTTCATGTTCCATTTTCTAGGTTTGTTGAATATAAAAAGTTAGCAAAACACAATATAGAATTGATCCATAAAGTCAAATGTCCTACATTGATTTTACAAGGGACAATGGATAATATTGTTCCTATCCATTCGAGTTTGTACGTCTATAATACACTGAGTTGTGAAAAATATTTGACATTAATAGAACAAGTAAGACATCAAGTTTTTAAAAGTAAAAAGGCTAAACTAGTAGCTAACTATATTTATTACTATATCATAGGCGGAATGCATTTTAAAATACACAAAAAAGATTTATTATAAGGAGGATTATATTATGCAAAAGAAAATATCAGAAATAAAAGAACAACTACAGAATCGATTAAATCAAGTAAACACATTAAATGAATTAAATGATTTACGAGTAGAATTTTTGGGAAAAAAAGGACTGATTACAGAACTTTCTAGTATGATGAAAGATATTCCATTCGAAGAGAAGAAAACATTTGGTAGTTTACTAAATGCGATTAAAGATGAAACAAATGATTTAATTAATCACAAAAAAGAAACATTAGAAATGGATGAACTACAAAAAAAATTAGAAACAGAATCGATTGATGTAACCTTACCTGGAACAAAACTAACAGTAGGCGGGATTCACCCTTTAATACGTGTTATAGATGAAATTGAGGAAGTCTTTGTTTCCATGGGTTATGATGTAGTAGAAGGCCCTGAAATAGAAACCGATTTATATAATTTTGAAAAATTGAATTTACCAAAAGGGCATCCTGCAAGAGATGCGCAAGATAGTTTTTATATTACAGATGAAATGTTGCTGAGAAGTCAAACATCCCCTGTACAAGCAAGAACAATGGATGCCAACATCGAAAAAGGTCCGATTCGTGTAATTTGTCCTGGAAAAGTATATCGAAGAGATGACGATGATGCAACGCATTCACATCAATTTACACAAATAGAAGGACTAGTTGTGGATAAAGATATCTCTTTAGCCGATTTAAAAGGAACATTGGAAATATTAGCAAAAAAATTATTTGGAGAAGAAAGGGAAATTCGCTTTCGACCAAGTTTCTTCCCATTTACAGAACCAAGCATTGAAGTGGATGTAAGTTGCTTTAAATGTGGAGGAGTAGGTTGCCCAATTTGTAAAGAAACAGGTTGGATTGAAATATTAGGTTCTGGAATGGTACATCCAAATGTATTAAAAGGATGTGGCTATGATCCAGAAAAATATACAGGGTTTGCATTTGGAATTGGTCCTGATCGAGTTGCAATGTTAAAGTATGGGATACAGGATGTTCGTAGTTTTTACACCAATGATCTCAGATTTTTAGAAGATTTCAATCGTGTAGAAGGTGGTGAGTAAGATGCGTTTAAGTAAGAAATTTATAAGTGATTATATCGATATTTCCAATATTGATATCAAAGAATTAGCTGAAAAAATGGTATTTGTAGGGAATGAATATGAAGAAATTCGCCCATTTTGTGAAGCAACGAATCTAGTTGTTGGAGAAGTGCTAGAATGTATCAATCATCCTGAATCTGATCATTTACATATTTGTCAAGTAAATCTTGGGGATGAGATTGTCCAAATTGTATGTGGTGCTCCAAACGTAAGAAAAGGACTGAAAGTAATTGTATCTAAAGTAGGAGCTACTTTACCAGGTGGTATTGTGATTAAAAATGTTAAACTTGCAGGGGTAGAAAGTAATGGGATGATTTGTTCTTTAGCAGAATTAGGATTAGAATCTAAATTTTTAAAAGAAGAAGATAGAAATGGAATTCACGAATTACCTTTAGATGCGCAAATAGGCATGGATGCTTTAGAATATTTACAATTTGATGATACAATAATTGACTTTGAATTGACATCGAATCGTGCAGATTTACTGAGTATGATTGGACTTGCTTACGAAGTAGGAGCAATTTATGATTTGCCCGTAACACTTCCTGAAATTACTTTAAAAGAAGAAGGGGACAGTATTGAAACATCCTATCAACTCAATGTAGAAACAGATGCATGTTCAATTTATTTAGGAAAATTGGTTAAGAACGTAGTCATCCAAGAAAGTCCGCAGTTTATAAAATCCCGCTTGATGGCTTGTAATATTAGGCCAATCAATAATGTGGTTGATATTAGTAATTATGTCATGCTAGAATATGGGCAACCCTTACATTTCTTTGATGCGGATAGACTCGGAAACCATATAGTAGTAAGAGATGCTAAAAATCAAGAGGAATTAGTCACTTTAGATGGACAGACTCGTATATTAAAATCATCTGATATTGTGATTGCGAATGAGAAAGAATCTGTAGCCCTAGCAGGTGTGATGGGAGGTCTTTCAACAGAAGTTGAAAATGATACAAAAAATATTTTTATTGAAGCTGCTATTTTTGATCCAATTCATATCCGCTATACTTCCAAAGCTATTTTAAGAAGTGAAGCAAGCAGTCGTTACGAAAAAGGAATTGATCCTAACCGTACAAAGCAAGCACTTTTAAGAGCTTGTGAACTACTTGAAAAGTATGCCTCAGGAACAGTAATGCATGGGACATTATGCCATGACAATGCCGCAAAAGAAAATAAGCTGATTTCTATTACGTTAAATAAAATAAATCAAGTGTTAGGAATGCAATTAGAATCGCAAGAGGTAGAGTCTATTCTAAGAAGATTGGGATTTACTTATTTATTAGAAAATGACACTTATCAAGTAACTGTCCCAACAAGAAGATTAGATGTGAATATAAAGGAAGATTTGATCGAAGAAATTGGACGCATCTATGGTTATCATCATGTATTAGGTAAATTGCCAATTGTTCCTATGAAACAAGGTACATATGCATTGAAAGAAAAAAAGATAAAAGAGATACGTCATCGCTTAGAAAGTTTAGGACTTTATCAAGTGTTTACATATTCTTTAGTGGGAGAAAAAGAAAGCCGTCAATTTGTCAATCAAGATAAGGAATTTGTTTCTTTATTAGCACCTTTAAGTGAGGATAAGAAAATCATGAGACAATCTATAATTCCATCGTTATTAACAGTTATGGAATACAATTTAGCTCGAAATTATAAGGATATTCAGATTTTTGAAACAGGATCAATTTATTATAAAGAAGATACTTATAAAGAAGAACAGATGGTAGCAGGTTTATTATGTGGTAATTATGCAGGAAATATATGGCAAAACCAAAATTTAAAAGTAGATTTCTATTTAGTAAAAGGAATTATAGAAAATTTATTACACTATTTAGGTTTTCATGGACGCTATCAAATTATTGCAGATGAAAATTATAAAGATATGCATCCAAAGATGACAGCTTCTATTCTAGTAGATAATACAAAAATTGGTTATTTTGGAAAAGTACATCCACGTACCAGTAAAAGAGATGTTTATGTATTTGAAATGCGTTTAGATTGTTTACTTTCTAAAAAAGTAAGAGGAATAAAATACAAAGAGGTTTCTAAATATCCAAGTGTACATAAAGATTTAGCTTTCATTATGCCGAAGTCTATGGAATCAGAAAAAGTGATGGCTATTTTAAAAAAGGTAGGTGGAAAACTACTTACCAATCTTGATGTGTTTGATGTATATGAAGGTGAAAATGTAGGCATAGATGAAAAATCTATCGCTTATGCCTTGACATTTCAAAATGACACAAGAACATTGAGTGATGAAGAAGTAACTGAAATTTTTAATAAGATGATTTCTGAAGTAGAAAGTAAACTAGGTATTCAATTAAGAAGTAAATAAATCAAATAGAAAAGATAAAAGTTTGAGCACTCTGTTCTCAAACCTTTTGTTATTTTAAATGATATATGGTAGTAACTATTCAAAGGACCCATAAAAATTTAAATTCCAATTTTTCAGTGGTCTTTTTTGATATCCAAGATTTTCTTTTCCTTCGTGATTTAGTTGGTTATCTTTATGTGTTAAAAAACGAATATAATCCTTTGATGTGTAAGGTGTTGTATAAGAAAAATCATTTTTATTCTCATAATAAAGACCATTTCTAAAAGAGATTGTGAAAGGATCTAAATAAGCTTTGAATGTTTCTTCATCTAATTCAATATATCCATTTTGTAATAACTGAATGGCAACTTTTCTTCTTGTTTCATGCATCAAAGCAAAAGTACCTACATCACAATTTGCTAATCCAATTATACCAATTCTATCTAAGTTATTTTGATTTGCGTGAAAGAATTGTGGGTATGTTACATCAATTAAATAGTATTTTTGATCATAAACGATATTAGCATAATGGTAACCAGTATCATCATATAATTTTGCTTCTTCTTGATATCCAGGATAGATTGCTAAAAGATAATTTTCAAAATGATAGGTATCACATAGCGTTTGGACAATTTCTGATGCTTGCATACATTTATTCGCAAAACGGACATTATTTAAATGGATTATATTTGTATTTTGGAATATGTGTTTAGAAATTAAGCTTTTTCTTGTGGTATATACTAAATGGTCAATAAAATTATTTATCTCATCGTCTAGACGAAAAGAAATAGGAATATTAAGTATCTTTTTATCTTTTAAAGTTTGTTCAACTGATAAAATATAATAATTTAGTGCTTGCAACCCATATGGATTTTCTTCATAGTAATAGACAGCGATTTTTTTTGCATACTGATAAATTTTACTCATAATTATTTGATAATTGTATTCATGAATTTCTTTTGCATAAGCATTTATTGTTTGTTTATGTTCTTCTAGCATATAAAAACCTCTTTCTTGAAAATATATTGTAATATAGAAATAAAAAAATATCAAATCAAAATATGATATTTTTCCATAAATGTTTGATAAGCTTTATTTTCTAAAGTTAAATGAAAAGGTTTAAATTTAAAATTTGAATCCAACTCTAAAATTAATTGTTTTACGAAATACTTTAATAATTCAGGATTACGTATTAAAATAGGACCTATTAAATAAGTTCCAAAAAAATGATTTTTCATAATCCCTTCTTTTTTCATTTTAGGACTATGTCCTGTTCCTTTTGTAAGTGTAAGAAAAGCGTTTGCTTCAATGTTGCTGATGACTCCAGAACGATTTTGAAAGCCTAAAATAGGTTTATTAATTATATTTGTATTTCCAATACATTCTTCTACAATGCGCATTTCTTGTTGTTTGGTTTCAAAGGAGAATATATTTAATGCTTTTATTTTTTTTGATGTAATTATTGCTTTTCCAAATAATTCTAAAGCATTTCCAGTAATGAGGAAGAAAGTTCCTTTTTCAATCGCTTTTTTAATATCTTTTTGATAAGAAAGTAAATGTTTTAAGACAAGTTGTTGATTTTGTTCTGTGCCCATTCCCATATAAATAAAGTCGTAATCTGAAAAATGTAAAGAATCTGTAATCGTTAAAAAGTCTATTTTGACTTTGATACCTTGATTTTCTAATTGCATTTTTAATGCTTTAACATTTCCACTTTCTCCATAGAGATTCATTAAATCATAATATAGGTGGGCAATATGGATAATCATTTAAACATCACCTTTCATTTCTATTTTAAAGGGCTCCACATAGTCGAAATTTAAAATTGCATAGATATTTCCTTTTGTTTTGTTTTTGATATAGGCAACACTTTCTTTTAATTCTTCAAATACAATAATATTTTTTTCTTCCATCCCTGCATATTTTAGTCTTGTCGCAATGTCATATCTATGAATTCCAACACATACAAATTTTTGAACTTTTAATTTCTTTAATAGTTCAAAGTCAATATCATATAACCAAGATAAGTCATCAAATTGATATCTTCTGCTAATTTCTTTCCACCCGATAACAATGATTTTCTCTTCTTTGAAGCGGCTGACATAAAGTAGGGATTGGTTAAAGGTAGAACTGTTCTCATTTTTGTTGTTTAAAATAGTCACAATACGGTTATTTTTTTCAAAAACATCAAATAGTTTTTCGTTTTTGTGGATATGGGATAGCGTATTACAGATTTTTTGTTTGGGCAAATTTAAAAGACTTATGGTTGTAAAAGCAGCTAGGGTATTATAGATATGATAAAGAATGGTATCAGGAAGTTGGACAGCGTAAATTTCATCAATCCATATTGTAGAATTTGTATAGTCAATTTTGGTAACTGTTGCATCAGAATTGGGTGTTTTAAAGCTACACGCACTACAGTGGTAACTTCCATTGTTTTCAAAGTTATAATAATCGTATTCTAATTTATGATTGCATTTAGGGCAATAGTTTAAATTGAGATTTTGAAATTTGTTGGTTGTATAGGAATATTTATTTTTAGAAATAGAGTAGTAAGTAACAGGATTTTTTTTACCCATTATAAATTTTTGAAGATAAGGATCATCTGCATTTAAAACAAGGTGCATAGAAGGGGTTAATGCTTTCTCAATTTCCTGGAATACCATATCAAAATGTCCTTGACGTGGTGGTTGATCTCGACTGATGTTGGAAATTACAACATAGGAAGGGGTAATAGAGTTGAAAACAAATTTTGCATAACGTTCATCAATTTCATAAATTAGGATATCACAATTTAATTTTCCTTTTAAATTACAGTGTTCTAAAAGTAGTGTTGTAATGCCTGGGGTCAGGTTAGAACCTGCTTTATTATGAGCTACTTTATAACCATTTGCTTCTAAAGTTTTAGCAATCAAAGAAGAAATACTTCCTTTTCCAGAACTTCCTGTTACAGCGATTATTGTTTTAGGGAGAACAAAATGTTGTAAAATATGTTGATCAAGTTTGAGAGTTAAAACGCCTGGTAAGGAACTACCTCGTTTTAAAATTTTTCCAGCGAATACAGCTAATTTTCCAATGCAGATACAAAATATATGATACATGAAACCACCCTTATCTAATTATAAAACGTTTAACTCATTATAGCATATATTCCATAGTATTGGGTAGAATATAAATATAATTTTTCTAGTTTTGTCGAATTTGTTTTTTCTAAGATTAAGTTATGTTATAGTGTAGAAACGGAGGAATGCATATGAAGACAGATTTAGTTTATAGTGATGAAGTACTTTATGTAAATGTAAAAGGTAATTTAAGTAAAAAGGGTGTATCTAGTCTTCAAAAAAAAATGTATTCTGTAATTTCTGCGTATGGAATTGAAGATATTGTAATTGATATTAAAGGAACAAATAAGATTGATAAGACTGCCTTTTATGATATGTTAGATGATTATGATAATAGATATGGAGGGAATTTAAAAATTATGGAAAAATAGTTCCATTTTTTTTGAATTTGTGATATGATTTGTTCATGCAAGAGTGGTGGAATTGGTAGACACGCAGGCTTGAGGGGCTTGTGAGATTATCTCGTGTGGGTTCAAGTCCCATCTTTTGCACCAGTAAGCAATCTGTCCGAACTTTTATAGTTTAGGATTTAAATATATAAGTATCAATTTCAAAAGAAGTTGGTACTTTTTTAGTGTTTAAGAAAGAAAGGACAGATTTAAATGGTAAATATTACAAAGGAAAAATTGGAAATTGATAACGAATTAAAGAAAACAATTGAATTTATATGTAGTTTTTGTAATACTACTCCTACTATTATTAATGGTAATATTAGAAAAATTAATAAAACAAATTTAAACTATATTGAACCTCATAGAATTATTATTAAAGGTATTACATTTTTGGCATTTAATTATTCTAATGAAATATTTGTTGAAAATTTATCTAAAAGCATTAAATTATCAGATTTAGAGACCTATATAAAACAAATAAACTAAATTAACGCGTTGTGCTAGTTGAAGGATAAAATATCAGAAATATGAGTAGAATTAT
>CAOJDP010000048.1 GCA_948433085.1 uncultured Caryophanales bacterium | reverse complement strand
ATCATATTTTGAATGATTTTTCTATTTTTATAATTTAACTAGCACAACGCGTTAAGTTTATAATTTTGTCTTTAGGTTCATTCGAATAACCTTTACCAGTAGGTTTATTTCTACTTTTATGAGGAATGCTTTGAACACCTAAATCTTTATAAGCTTTTTTCTTTCTATAAATTTGTCTTTCAGATAAACCAGTTAAACGAGAAGCATCAGAGGTTTTTATTTCACCAGCAATAAGTTTAACTAAAATATCATTCATTTTTTGTTCTTTCATAGTTAATGTAATCCTTTCTGTATTCATATTTGATTACTCCTTTCTCAAGGAGCATATTATACTATATACTGACATTTTCAAAAAATGATATAACATGACATTATCACAAAATGATAACATAAAATTCCAAAAGTATTGACAATTTCGTTACAAATAGTGTATATTATACATCAAGATGTGCCTAGGAAACTTTTGAAGCCTTAGGTCTTTTTCATTTTTATACGAAAATATATTGCTGAGTATGGAATAAGGTGTTGTAATTTACTTATCAAATACAAATGAACTTTTTTTTACTGGTGGGTGCAAAACCCCATCAGTAAATGGACCATGAGTGTATGATGCTAACCTAACCAGTTCGTTTGAATAATAGGTACCCCTCTTCGATACAATGAAGTAGGGTATTTTTAGCTTCATTACGAGTCTCAAATTGTTTTTTGAGGTTTTAATATTTAAAAACTTTAGAAATTATAATATATTCAGAAAAGTGAGGTTATAATATATGAAATTTAAGTACCATAAACAAATTGTAGATATTTTATATAAAGAATGGGATTTAGGTAAAACTGCATCAAAAGCCAAAGGTAAAACATGTGCTTGGATATATTGGTTTGAAATATTAAGTGAAGTAGAAGAATTAGTTACAGAAAAAATCAATGATACGATTGTTGGTATATGTGGTTATACAAAATGGAATTCTGAAAAGCATATTGTTAGAAAGAAAATTAATGGATTACTAAAATGGTTATTGATTCATAGTCCTCTTGTAAAGGATAAAAAAGCGATTTATAAATATGATGCCGATTATGATTATTTGCCTAAAGAATTAGAAGACTATTTTGATGGTGAAATAACAATATTAATTGTAGATAAACAGTGTAGAGGTAAAAAAATAGGAAAAAAACTTTTAAATAAAATATTTGATATGGCGAAAGATGACAATATGAAAAATATCCAAATATTAAGTGATGAATCATGTAATTCTCAATTTTATGAAGCATTAGGATGTATAAAAGTGTATGAAAAAGTTATTCCTAATGGAGAATCAGATAAATGTGGAAATATAATAAATGAAAAAGGTTTTATATACGAAAAAAAAACTAAATATATAATTGTTAATTAAATGTTAGAAAATTGTTAAAAAGTAGTTTACTACTTTAGAATAGTATGATATATTGTTGCTGTATTGAAGGAAAATAGTTTGATATCTAAAACTTTAAGTGAACAAATGCCGAATTAGTTTAATGGTAAAACAAGTCACTCGTAATGATTAGCTGTAAGTTCGATTCTTACATTCGGCACCATTGAGGTTAAAAGTCGCACTTTAAGCGATTAATTATAAATAAAGTTCATAGTATTTGATATTATGGGCTTTTTTCATTGCTTAAAGGAGGGATTAAAATATATGAAAACGACCATAGAAAAATTGATTTTCCCAGAAAGTATTAAAACAAAACTAAAAATGAAAGTGAGTCAAGGTAATTTAAAAGTAGAATATATAAGCGGTCATATTATTAAGTTTAATAAAACAAATTTAAGTATTATGGACCCACATAAGATAATTATCAGTAATAATAAAGCTACTTTCGTTGCTTTGCTTTATGAAGATATAGAAAAGATTTATTTACCTAGAGAAAATGCTATTATAAGTTTTACAAAGTATATTTCTATTATTAATACTATGAATAAAAATTAGTAATATTTACAGAGTGAATTACAGACCTAATTACAGTATGATTTACTGAATAATTTACAGAGCAAAGTCACTAGTAAAGTCATATAATATATGTTAAAGTAAGTATGATAGATGATTTATCTATCAAAAATTTATTCATTTAATTTTTCTGATTATGTTTATTTAATGGTTTATTTGGTTGTTTATTTTCTTCTCTATTACTTGCAAATAAAGGAAATAATAAGAATCTAATACAACTAAAATCACAATCAAAAATACAATTAAATTTGCTACTGACGAGACAATAAGTTTTAAGTAAAATAGTATATGATGGAAGATAATTCTGTCAAAAGAAGAAATCTAATAAAAATATTTTTAGTTTAATGAAAGGGAAAATCTCCCTTGTTTTTTCGTATGTAAAGGAGTGATAAGAAAGTGAATGAAAAAGAAACTAAAATAATTGCAGGACTCTATCCTAGAGTTTCAACAGAAGATCAAAGTAGATTTGGTCATAGTTTAGATGAACAGGAAGATAGACTAAAGAAACTATGTGAATTTAAAGATTATGAAATTTATAAAGTCTATCGTGAAGAAGGAGTTTCAGCTAAGAATACGAATAGACCTAAATTTAAAGAAATGATACAAGATATGAAGGATGGCAAGATTAATAAAATCATAGTTTATAAATTAGATAGATTAACTCGCTCTATCAAAGATTTAGAAACGATATGTTCTTTACTTGAAGAATATCATTGTGATTTAGAAAGTGTTGCAGAAGAAATAAATACTGGAAACGCGAATGGTAAATTCTTTATTAGAATGCTTACCATACTTGCTCAACTAGAAATAGAAAGAACTTCAGAAAGAACAAAATTTGGACTTGTAGGTGCAGCTCGTAAAGGTCATATTTCAGGGTCTCCACCGCTTGGCTATACTAAAAAAGATAAAAGTAAAAAGTTAGTTATTAATGAGATAGAGGCAGATGTTGTTAGAAGAATATTTAATATGTATTTAGAAGGATATTCAGTTTGTTATATATGTGATACCTTTAATAAAGAAAATATCTTAAATAGAAATTGGCCTACTACAACAGTAGATAAAATATTATCCAATAAACTTTATATTGGGGTTATAGAACACGGAAAAAGAAATAAAGATAATGTTTTAATATTTGAAGATGTAGTTCCAGCAATTATAGATAAAACTACTTTTGAATGTGTCCAAAAAAGAAAAGAGAAAAATCTTAAAAACTATAAAAGGAAAAGAACCTATATCTTTATGCAAAAAATACTTTGTCCTAAGTGTCATAAAATTATGGGTGGAGAATCAAGTACAAGTGGAACAGGAGATAAGCATATTTATTATAAATGTAATTGTTGTAAGAAAAGAATAAGTGAAAAGAAAATAGAAAAAGAATTAATTAAATTTTTAAATGATATGTTAGATTTTTTCTTAATCATAGATAATACATTTAAACCAACCATATCAAAAGATGTTGAACTAGAAATAAAAAAATATGAGAAACTAAAAGATGAATTAAATGGTAAAATAACGAAACTTAAAACAAGTTTTGTAGAAGGTGTATTAACGCCAAATGATTTTCAAAAAAAATTAAAATCATTAGAAAGAGATTTAGAAAACATAAATAATAAATTATTAAAATTAAATGAATTAAAACAAAATAATGATCATAAGCAAGATGCCAAAATGTTTTTCAATATTAAAGAAATAGAAAAATTAAAACTAGAATCAGAATATGTTAAAGACAATAAGTTATGGTATAAATTAAGTCAAGAACAAAAGCAATTTATCATTAATAAATATATTGATGAGATAGAAATTGAATCAAACAATTGTAATATTTCTATTTTAAATATTTTATTTAATAAAAATGAAATAGAAAATATTGGTTATATGTTTAGAAATGATTGCTTTGATATGGTAGTCGATTTAAATGATAAAGATATTATTTTATCTGATGTAAAAAACGAAAAACAAACTAAAGCTTATATTGAAGCACTAAGAAATTTTTATAATATAAACGAAACAATTATAGAATCAGAATCATTTGATATAAATGAATTTAATGATGGAATTATTCAAATAATTCCACAAGAAAAAAAGAATAAATTTGATAAAAATAAATTTACAATATTACAAATTGAGGTATAGAAATATATCTTTTTTTAATTTTAGGGGGGTTGAAATATATGAATTATTTTTTTAAATTTTTAATACCACAGTTAATGGAATATTTTCATAATGATAATGAAGTTTTATTAGAATTTATTCCAAAAGTGATAGAAGAAAAATATAAAAATGAATTAAATAATTTAAATTTAAAAAAGTGAATAAAAATATAGTTGGGTGATAAAATGGTTCTTATAAATTCCTTATGAATAAAGGGATAGAGAACTATTTTATTTAAATATGAACTACAAAAGTATAAAAAAAGGTGATTTTCGCAAGTGCGAAAAGTGTTGGTGGTGCACTTTTGAGGTTTCTCAATTCTTTGTTTTCAAAGGTTTAGAAATTTCGTGGTGCATTCCCATATCCTGTTGTATAAAAAAAATTAACTATTTTTAGAGAAAGGAGGAATTCTAGATATGAAATTTAGTGTAGCATTGAATGAAAAAGAAAGTATATTACTTTCAGATTATATGAAAGAAAATAAAATTAAAAGTAAAGCTGAAGCAATAAGAAAATGTTTAAAAACAGCTGTAAGTATAGAAGCAAAATATGATTTGTTAAAAGATATGGATAGTAAATTAAATAGAATAATTTATAGAGAAAATATTCAGAAAAAATTATTAGAACAGTTTTATGCTAATATGGTTTTCAAGAAAAATTATGATGTAAAAACAGATGAGAGTTTAATCAAATTTTATCAAGATAATGATTATTATAGTAATAAAATTATGGATTAATTTTGTTGTAGGATGATGACTTAATAAATGGAAAATGTTATAATTATTTATGAAAAAAGGATAATTGTCAGGTGATGTTTTATGGATTCATATTATATTGATAAAAAAGATTTAATTTCTAATTATTTTCATTTTACTAAAGAAAGCAATATTAATTCAATTAAAAAAAATGGATTATTACCCAAAATATCATTTCATGCTCAATCTCTTGAAGATACTAAAAAAGTATTTTTTGTTGAGGGATTAGATAACTTACTAATTTTATTTGATTGTTGGATTAATGTTTGTGAAAAATATCCACATATTCCAGGAGCATTTAATTTAGGAACAAAAATAAAAGGCAAAAATAAGTTTTCAAAGTCAATTATAAATCTATACTTTAAATGGACTAAAATTAATAAATTTCATAAATTTGTTGCTTATAAATATTTTGATTATTTTTTAAAAAGATATATTCTATTAAACATAGATATAAAAGAAGAAAAAGATTTTAGTTTTAGTGATGTTGATCAGATTAAAGCAAGAGGTTACGATAAAGAATATTTGATAAAAGCGGGTTATTCTTTAAAATATTCTGATTTATCATCTACAAAGATGGATAAATGGAATTTACATACATTTACAGGGCATGGTGTTGATTCAGATAAAATTAAGATATGCCACATAAGAAAATCAAATAAAATGCTAGATATTTTAAATTATGCTATTCATACAACTAGTTTGGATATTGAAAATATTTGTCCAGTGCTGTGGGGATATTTAAAGAATAGAAAATTAATCTAATAAAAGGTGGTAATTAATGCAACAATATTTATTGAATAAAAAAGATTTAAATTTAAACTATTTTCATTTTACAGATAAGAAAAATTTAGAATCAATTAAGTCTAATGGCTTAGTACCTAATATTGGTAATAATGCAAAAAATATAGAAAAAACAAAAAAAGTGTTTTTTGTTGAAGGATTAGATAACCTATTAATTTTGTTTGATTGTTGGATTAATGCTTTATATTATATTCCAGTTATTCCATTTATTTATAAATTAGGAGCTTTCTTTTTAAGACATAAATGGTTTCCCAATATAATTGGTGACAGTTATTTTAAAGCTTTAAAGATAAGCAAATTACACCAAAAGAGAGCTTTTAGGAAACTTGATAAAATATTAGATTATGGAGTACTTTTAAAATTAGATTTAGAAGAAAATATTGATTTTAGATATGATGATAAAGATGAAATAAAATCTCGTGGATATATTAAAAGACATTTAGAAATATGTGGTTATTCTGAAAAATATTCAGATTTAAATAGTAATATAATGGATAAATGGAATATGCACACTCTAACTGATCATACAGTTGATAGTAAAAAAATAATGATTTGTTATTTAGAGAATAATAGTTTTAATCTTAGGGATATATTTAATTATTGTTTACAAAATACTAAAATAGATTTGAAAAAAGTTTGTCCAGAATTATCTGCATATTTAAAATATAAAAATTTTGAGGATGTGTAAAATGGAAAAGAGTAATATTAAGAGTATTGATACTAATTATTTAAATAGTATTGGCTTTAAAGGGAATCAAATTAATCAAATTTATGACTTGATTAATAGAAGTATTAAAGAACAATTATATACAAAAATTCATTTTCCATATCATAATTTAGAACACATCGAAAGAGTATTATGTTATTGTACTTGGATATTAAATATGAAAGTTAGTAAAGGAGAATTTTTAAAAAATAATGATATTTTATTTTATTCTGCTCTATATCATGATTGTGGTAGAAATTTCTTTGTTACTAATAAAATGCATGGGATTGTTGGAGCAAAACTTGCTAAAGAAAAGTTAAAAAATGATTTTAGTGATAGAGATTTAAATGCTATAGAACTGTTAATTGAAACCCATGCTAATTCAAATGATATTGTTAACTTTAAAGACTATAAATTTAGTGAAAAAGAAAAAGAAAACATTCAAATCTTATCAAATATTTTAAAAGATGCTGATGCATTGGATAGAAATAGAATTAAACTATTTAAATTTGCTAGGTGTAATCCTAATTATTTAAGAACTAATGAAGCAAAAGAAATATATTATGATAGCACTATCTTTTTAGAAAATTATGAAAAAGCAAAAAACGTAATTAATTTATAAAATATATTGCTTGATATGGAATAAGGCGTTATAATTAGTTTATCAAATACAAATGAACTAGTTATGCAAAAGTGCAAAACCTCTTTTGCATACGCACCAGTAAGCAATCTGTCCGAACTTTTATAGTTTAGGACTTAAATATATAAGTATCAATTTCTAAAGAAGTTGGTACTTTTTAATTGTTTAAGTAAAGGAGGACAGATAAAATGGTAACTATTACAAAGAAAGAATTAGAAATTGATAATGAATTAAAGAACAAAATAGAATTTATATGTAGTTTTTGTAATACTACTCCTACTATTATTAATGGTAATATTAGAAAAATTAATAAAACGAATTTAAACTACATTGAACCACATAGAATTATTATCAAAGGTATTACATTTCTAGCATTTAATTATTCCAATGAAATCTTTATTGAGAATTTATCTAAAAACATTAAATTATCAGATTTAGAAACCTTTATAAAAACATTAAACTAAAATATAATCATTTGTACTAACTTCTTCTAAAATCGCCTTAAAATAGGCAAAAATTGGTAATTATGTCTTGACTTTACATTAAAAGAATCTATAATAAGAAAGCAATAAAGGAAGTTTTATGTTTTTGGGGGTTAATATGAAACGAAGTTTAAAATTTATTAATACAACTTATTTAGATTTTAAGAGGTGTCAAAGACATAAAAAAATTTAATGTGTCTTTGTCGCCTCTTTTTAGGTTTCAAAGATAAAAGGGAGGATTAAAAAATATGAATGAAGAAAAGAAAATAGCAGGAATTTATATTCGTGTCAGCACAGAAGATCAGGCTCGTGAAGGTTTTAGTTTACCAGAACAAGAGAAAAGATTAAAGGCAATGTGTGAATATAAAGGTTATGAGATTTATAAAGTTTATAAAGATGCTGGAATAAGTGCTAAAACTGGAAATCACAGACCAGCATTTGAAGAACTAAAAGAAGATATTAAAAATAAAAAATGTAATACTATTGTTGTTTTAAAACTAGATAGATTAACAAGAAGTGTTTATGACTGGGAAAACATAATGAAATTTTTAGAGGAAAATAATGCTTACCTAGATTGTGCAAATGATGATATAAATACTACTAATGCTAATGGTAGAATGGTTGCAAGACTTCTTACAACAGTTTCACAAAACGAAATTGAACGAACAAGTGAAAGAACTAAAATAGGTTTAGCAGGAGCCATAAAAGTTGGCAACATACCAAATAAAGCACCATTTGGTTATAAGCATGTAAATAAAAGACTTGTTATAGATCCACTTACAAAAGATGAAGTAATTAGAATATTTGATTTATATTATGAGGGTAATTCTTATCAAACCATCTCTAATATTTATAATGAAGAAAAAATATTTGGTAAAACAAATTGGTGTGATAGTACCATTTTAAGAATACTGGAAAATGAAATATATAAAGGGGACTATATTCATGGCAAAAAGACAAACCATCCTACTTATTATGAAAATGTTGTTGAACCTTTAGTTTCAAAAGAATTATGGGAAGAATGCCAAGTACAAAAGAGAAAAAACTCTAGAAATTATAAACGAGATAAAGAATATTTATTTTTACAAAAGTTAAGATGCCCAAAATGTGGAAGAATATTAGGTGGTAATGCAACAAGAAAGAAAAATGGTAAGGTATATTATTACTATCAATGTAATGTTTGTAAAATAACAATTAAAGAAACAAAAATAGAAGATGTAGTTAAAACATTACTTGCTGATATTTTAGAATATGATAATGTTGTAAATGAATTCTTTTTACCAGTTTTAAAATCAAAATTAGAAAACCCCAAAGAAGAATTAAATAAAGAAATTAAAAATTTAAATAAGAAAAAAGAAAGAATTAAAAAAGCATATATTGATTCACTATTTACCGAAGAAGAATTTAAAGAAGAAACAAAAATAATTGAAGAACAAATTGAACTTATCAATTCAAAACTATTAGAAAATGAACAAACAGAACAATTAAATTTTACTATTGATGATATACTCTTAAAAAGAGATATGGACTTTATCAATAAAGTAAAATTACCTATATCTTATTATGCTTTTAATGAAAACTGGGATTTACTTGATAGAGAGATTAAAGCAGATATTATTATGAGATATGTAGATGACATAGAAGTTGAAATAGCAAATAATAAATATGAAGTAAAACAAGTTAATTTTAGAAGTACATTCTATAGTGATTTTGAAGAATTATATAAGCAAGGTTATATTGATAAGAAAAGGCCACTTACTTATAACTTTAATGGAATATGTACTGATACTATTGTTAGATATAGTGAGTATCTACCAATTAAAGAAGTTATGCAAAATTTATATAGATTAAATGAGTGTTACGAAGTTAATTTTTATAAAGGAACATACTATAAGGAAACTGAAAAATTAGATATGCTACCTCTAAAAAATGGTGAAGTACCTATTAGAATATTCCCATTACAAGATAACAACAATGAAAATGAAAATTGGGTATCAATGGGAATGATTACTACAAAAAATAATCCTAATGATATAAAAGTAAATATTAGAGATATATTTGAAACAATACCAGATAATGTTAATGAATAAAATTATGAAAATAATTGCTTATGAAATTTGCAATTACTTGAATAATTTTCAAAGATAAAATAATAAGCAGTGCTTACTATTTTATCGGTAGTCTTATGTAGTTTTACTCTATTACGAAGTTTTAGAGTATTACGAAATAAGACAAGGTGGATTCTAAGGTTGACCAAACCTTAGCCCCCAGATTTTGATGCTAGCGTCAAAATCTATAGGGGGTTAGAGATTTTGTCAAAGCCAAAATTAACCTACTATAAATAGTAGGACTCTATTTAGAAACGTAGAATATATTTAATGAAAAAATGATAATAATTGTTAAAATAGTATAAAAGTGTGATAAAATAATAAGTAATTACAAGGGAGGTTATTACATGACAATTAATGCAAAAGAAAAAGTTATAAAAATAATTGATGAATTATTACCAATGGATAATACAATTCCATGTGAGCATTATAGGAATGAAAGAGCTATTGAATTATTCTATAAATTTTCGTATTTCTTTAATGTGAAAGAATTATTAAGACAATATAAACGTGAATATCTTCAATATGCAATAGATTCTTATACATATCCTAATGGATTAATTAGATTAGAAAGTTATTGCGTATTAAATGGTGAATATGTGATTAATCAAACAATTATTACAGATAATTTAGAAGGTAATAATGCAATTGTTCAAATATGGAACAAATATGAGTTAAAATCATTACAACAATTTTTTATTAAATCTGAATCATCAAATTCAATATTTGGATATCCACGTAGTTGGGATGAAGAAAGAAATATTGAAACTAATGAAACAGAAATTGAAATAAATAATATGGTTCTTGGGAGATTTTCAAAGATTAGCAAGGATAATAGTAATACAGTATATGTAGAAAAATATATGCCTATAAATAGATTAACTAATTGGAATCTAGAATTAAAGGATAATTCTACTGATCTTGAATTATTAGAAATTTTATATCGTTATAATGATAAACCTGCATTTGCCCAATTACTAGATGATAATGGGAAATCTCTTTTAGAAGGAACACAATATAATCCTAATAACTACAAGGATGCTGAAATATTTGTTAATTTAATAAATAATGAAGTTGATGAAATAGTAAAGGAAATTACAACAATAATTGTTGAATATGGTAAAAAAGTTGATGAAAACATTGGTGAGAAAGTGCCTACTAAAGTGTTAAAGTTGGACGATGAACAAATTAAAAGAGTGTCCCAAATGATAAGAAAAGACTTTGAAAATGATGAATAATGTACTATAATTAATTAAGAAATTGATACAAATATTGTATTGATTACTTACCTTAGCGGATAAAGTTTGAAATAACTTTCTTACTCGCACCATCATATAGATAAGAAACTCGAACTTTCTATTTTAAGAATTTCGAGTTTTATTATGTAAAATTTATGCTAAAATACTTATAGAAGTGAAATTTAAGAATAAAATACACTTACATATTGACCCCGTCAATGTCAATGCAAATTTTTATAAGAGATAAAAACATATTCAATTTATACTTTGGGGTAAGGAATGGTATAAAGAAAGTAGAGATTAAAGTAGGATTGCCTATAAAAAATTTATGAGATTACTTTTTTGAAAGTAAATTCTCTTATAAAAGGTATTACAGTGTAGAAATAGGGGGAAAATACTCTATGATAGATAGTAGAAGTATTTTATCTTTGTTCCTTTTTGCTTATTAGCACAAGTCTATCAAGCGCATGTGCTTGTAAAATATGAGTGGAAATCAATAAAGCCTTTCGTAAATCTTTTTGTTAACAATGATATCAACAGGATTCAAATGCCACGTGTAGAAAGTACTTTTAATAATAATTTAATAAGAAAACCAATGGGTTTCACAAAATATAATACAACAATTTTAATATTCATTGTGAGAATGTAGCCAAAGAAGTTTATCATCAAATAAAACAGCTGGTAGAATCGAACAATAAAGTGATTGCAGTTTTAGGAATAGAGCAATCACCATCTTGTTGTGTAAATTATATATATACCAATCATGGCAATGAAAAACGAAAGGGCTTATTTATAGAAAAATTGTATGAAAAAATTAAAATATATGATATACCTATTATAGGGATTAATAGAAAGTATATTAACGCGTTGTGCTAGTTAATTTTAAGGAATAGAAAAATCATTCAAAAAGTGA
>CAOJDP010000047.1 GCA_948433085.1 uncultured Caryophanales bacterium | reverse complement strand
TTCTTTACTGTCCAGTTCAGTGTTGTTTTGATCATAGTGGTTTCTCCTTTGCAAAGTGAAATATTATGTTTGTAAAAATCTGCCTGTCCATCAGGACTGCATATCAGACCACGGGAATGCCGCATTCTAGGGCAGATTCGTGGATCATATCAATACAGTCCTGTATGACAGATGCAGAGTCAGCATATAAAAGCCTGAGAGTGACATTCCCAGATTCTTCCTGAAAAGAAGAAAGATAGGAAAGCCGTTTATTCTCCAGCCTGTTGATGGCACTTTTTAGAAAAGCAAAATCTAATTTGTCGGTGCCGCCGTTTGCGCAGGCTCCGTTTCTGTTACTTCCGCAGCAGTTGTTTCCTGTGGCTGTGCATCCTGTGCCTTGGCTGTCCTTGCTTCAAGGAATTCCAGTGAATCAATTACGATCTCATTGGAATAGACCTTCTGGCCGTCCTTCTCATAATTGTTGTTTTTCAGCCTTCCACTTAAAAGAAGTTTCGTACCTTTATTGCAGTGCTTTTCCACAATCTCAGCCAGCTTGCCCCAACAGGTGCATCTGAAAAAGTTTGTTGGATAGTTCCCATCTTCATCCCTTTTCATGGACATATCAGGGACGGCGAAACTGAATGATGCCCGTGCAACAGGCTCTGCGCCTGCACTGTAAGTTACCTTTGGCTCCTCTGTGAGTCTTCCTGTCAATGTGATTTTGTTCATGTTCATACCCGCATACCTGTCAGTATGCTTATCCTTTCTAATTTTTTGTTAAAAATAATGAATGGGATATTTTGCATAAAGCGTTATAAAACAAATCCCTTGTCTTTGTGGTAGAAATAAGCCTTGGTGCCTAAGATTTCATCTTCCTCTAAAGCCGAAGCATTTACATTCTGATTATGCTTGGTAAGGATGTCGATGTCAGAATCATCAGGCGATGGCTTGATCAGCACTTCATGTACGGAAGAAAAGATGACATAGAAACTGCCGTGTTTTTCGGCAAAATCTTTTAGTACATCATCATGCAGTACAGCCGCCGCTCCAAAGGTTCTTTTTTGATTGCTCATAAACCACAAACCGCAGTCAGAAGAATGTTCCGCTGGATAAGCAGGAAACGTTTCCCTGATGAGCTGTCCCAACGGCATAAGCACTATGTTCTGCATTGCGATAGTATTTTTAATTGCAAGGGATAAGACAGTCTTACTGTCAGTCTGCCAGATGTTTAAATGACGGTTATGTACCATAAAACTTGCATCGCAGTCTTCTGATGTTTCTACTGCGCAGCGGACTATGATGGCAAAATCGTCAAGGAACATGGTGTGGGGTACATCCTGCAACATGTTTTTGTTGAGATGCCTGTTGATTAGTTGGACGTACAGTCTGCTTTTGGCATAGTCAAAATCCTTTATGCGTTCTATGTCAAAATCTACGGTTTCTGATTTGGCAGAATCGTATGCCTGTAAAATCCTGTTTACAACCTGCTCAACAGGCATGCCGCTATTTAAAGCCTCATAAGAGGACTCTAAATATATGGTAGGGCTAATGATCTCACCCTCACCCATGATCAGCAGGCCTTCCAGTTCCCTGTTGGGTTTAAAGACCTTCTGGATGGTGATGTGGAAGCCGTCTCCTAATTTCTTAGAGAGCGCCTCCAGAATCTGTTGTTTCATTGCTTCTCTGTTCATCTGTTTTTCTCCTTTCGGGATAAATGTGGACAAAAAAGCAGACACCTGAGTTTGATGTCTGCCAGTCCAATAGGTTTCAGGCATAGGAATGCCTGTGCTGGTATGATGCCAGCGGGTTACATTTTTGTATCTTTTACACCTGCTATCCGCCAAAATAGTTGTGGTTTATATATTGTAGAAAGTTGTTTAGATGAAATAATTGGAAATGCAGATAGGAATGTTTTAGGATGGTTTCCTATATGACTGATCAGTTATTTATTGGAATGGCATTTTTATAATGGTGGTGTATAGAGAAAAGGAAATCATTTTTGATTGTTTGAAAAGGAGCCTTGATAAGAGGCGTTCACCCGTAATCTATACTTTTTTCAATATATCAGGATGCTGTTTAGCAACGTTAAAAAGGAGATGTTTCGACAGTCCATACAGGGTACAGGATACATGGTATCTTGCAGACCTGCCTAACGCCAACTTAGTTGACATCAGGATGCTTTGATTACAGAGTAATGTTACGAGGAAGGTGTTTATATAGGAAAAGTGATAAACAGGAGAAATGATATACAGGATTCATCTGATATGATGAAGAGCAAAACAATAGTTTTGGGTGGGGATGTCTTTTTTAGGATGTCCCCGCTTTTTATATAGATAAAAATGTTCTGGGAAGGGAGGTGAAATAGATGAAAGAACATATCAAGCATTGGTATCCGAAGGATGAGCGATTTTTCAAAGTGCTGTCCATTGCAGGGAATGTCAGACAGGAGGATGCGGCTAAGATAGACATATCGGCAAGCAGGCTTAAGAACATGGAGAAAGACAGGCTGATCGAGAAAGTAACATATCCATCCAGATATAATAAGAATCCTAAGAGTAACGTGAGTTATGCGCTGACCAAGAAGGGGAAAGATTTCATTGAGAAAAAGTATGGGATAAGCAGATGCCAGAATGCTCATGCTGCGGAGCATAACTGCAAGGTGGCAGAGATCATATGCAGTCTTGATAAGAAGGAGATTGAGACAGTACAGGCAGAATGGCAGACAAGGGACCAGATGGAAGAGGCATTGGAGCAGATGAAGCAGGAGGGCGATTACGACCAGTATGATTATTATATGGATCTGTGGAAAGCAGGTTTGATCAGCGCCGTGGATGTGGTATACACTTCTGTTAAGACAGGGGAGATGGTGTGCTGTGAGGTTGTGACGAACAGCTATAAAGATTCAGATATACAGGGGAAGGAATACTGTGGGGAGATTTTGCAGATGGAGGTTGAGTATGTGAGGGTGTGAAGAAGAGGCTTCCGAAGGGGAAGCCCCTTTTTTCGATACTGTGATTTATGCAACGATGTCTACATCAAAGTAATAGCCAAGAACTTCTAAAGCCTTCTGCCCATAGGACATTTTTAAAAGAATATCCTCTGGGAAACAGCACCTCTTTTCCACGATTGGCTCAAAGTTGCCTATAAAGGAAATCTCCTTTAGATGAGGAGTATTCTTAAAACCATCAGGCGGAAAATACAGTGATTCTGCATGGGTCCACAAAGACAGGGATTCTAAAGCATCTGCGCCTGCAAAAGTGCATTTTTCCAATTGGTCAAAGTTGCCTTGTATTTCAAGAGATTTAAGGGAATCGCAGCCGTTGAAAAGATGGCTTCCCAATTCTCTAATTTGATATCCTAAATCTAGGGTTTCCAGACTGCTGCATCCTGTAAATGCCCTGTCTCTGACATTCTTTAAAATATGGAAATGTGCTTCCTTTAGGCTTTCGCATCCGTTAAAGGCATCATAGGAAATCGTGTTTAAACCACGCTGTGCCCAAATAGATTTTAGGTTTTTACAGTTTGAAAAGGTTCCTTCTTTAATGATATGCAGGCTTCTTGGAAGTAGTATATCTTCAAGTTGGCTGCCTGCAAAGCATCTTTTGCCAATCTTTAATCCTCTTGGCAATTTTACATTGAAGATATGGGAGTTTTCACATGCTTCGTCTTCCAAATATTCCACACCTTCCTCTATGCAGAGTAGGTTGATCATCAGGTGATCGAAGCAGTGGGGACCAATGCGATCGATCTGCTTTCCCTTGTATTGATGCGGGATAATGAGGTAATCCAGCCTTTCCCACATCATGCTGTGATTACATTTGACTAATGTGTTGGTTTTTTGGTCTATAACGAATCTTTCCATATAAATTTCCTCCTTTTTTGATTTTCATATTGTTAGTATCTCATACGAAAAATAAATTTTCCAGATAGAAGAGATTAGAAACGTGACGATGGAGCACGAAAGAAAGAGCATATTATAATCTAAAGTGGATTGAATAAGTGAATTAAAGTATTTTGGCTTTTCGCTATTATTTGGCAATAATTGACATGGGATTAGCATAGCGATATAATGAAAATGAAGGACGAATGTAGTCTGGCGGTTGAATGAATCTAAGGTGAAAAGTAGTGAAGCAATTTGGTAATGGAAAAAAGACGAAGCAGGGTCTTTAATGTAGAGGAACAAAATTTGTAGAGTGATTATAGAGAACTGGCTTATGAATATACTTGTTATCGGGAATGGGTTTGAGTGTAACTATGAAAAGTATTTATTGAAGAATATGAATGTTTAAGGAGAAAATCAGATGAAAACTAAAAAGGGATGTGCTACATGCGAGTTTAATGCAGGGATTGCTTGTATGGGGTATGGAAAACGCAAAGATAATGGACAAGATACTTATGGAATGTCAATAGAAGAAACAATAAAAATGTTTCCTGATGGTTGTAGTGATTGGGGAATATCATTAGGAGCTTTTATAGAAGAGGAAGAAAGCAAATAATAGTATTGATATAATATAAAGCATTTGGAAAGTAAGAATATAGATGCTGTTTTATATTTTAAGAGATTTTAGAAAATCGGATATATTTAGGTATGATGTATATTGAGGAAAATATGCTATCTGGATAAGGATCTTTGTATAGTGGGAGATTTTCCCCTATTTTATAAAGATGTTGAAATGTTTTCGAGGTAACAGAGAAGCGTTATCTTGAGTAAGTTTCAGATAAAATTGGAATAAAAAACGGCAAAATTTGCAGAGTAGAGCTATTGAAGATAGTAAACGGAAAATATAGAATAAAATAAGGAATATTGTCGATATTTGATAGAAAATTATGGAGAAGTATCTTAATGAATATACTTGTAATTGGGAATGGATTTGATCTGGCACATGGGTTGCCTACGAAGTATGGGGATTTTTTGGATTTTTGCGAAAGAGTTAGAGAAATCTATACATACGATGAAGAGGTATTGTTGAACGATTATAGATCTAAAAATATTGATGATTGGAATATGAATGACTATATTAAAAATGCATTATTGGAGGCTTTTGAGAAAAGAAATTGCGAAATAATACCTACTGGAAATAATACAGAGCGTGTTGAGGTTACAACACCTAATAAAGCATTGGATGAAATGTATGAACATATTGGGCAAAATGTGTGGTTTGAATATTTTTTGAAATGTCGCAGTTTTGTGGGAGAGAATTGGATAGATTTTGAATCAGAAATATCAAGAGTAGTACAAAATTTGGATGAATTAATGGCTATTGTAGTTAATGAAAAATCTCTTCAAGGTATATCTAAAGATAAACAAGAAATATTAATGAATTTGTTGAATGTTTCAAATAGAAGTCTACAAAACCTTTGTTTAAGTATTGCGTCGATTGATAGCTTGGTGCGCTTTCTGAATATAGAATTAGAAAGATTGATTAGAGCATTGGAAATTTACATTGCTGAGTTTATTTCAAAAATTAGTATACTTCAAAGAAATAGTGATATAGGCGGGCTTACCATTGGGCATGTCTTATCGTTTAATTATTCTGATACATATCAAAGATTATATGGAACAGATGAAAAAATAAGATATGATTATATTCATGGGAGAGCGGATATTAATAATACATTAAAGTCTAATAATATGGTTTTAGGAATTGATGAATATCTCATTAAAAAGAGAAGAAATAGAGAAACAGAGTTTATTGCATTTAAGAAATATTATCAAAGAATCTATAAGGGAATAGGATGTGAATATAAGAATTGGATATATAAGATAAAAGAGAGTGGTAAATCTATAGAAGAGAAACTGAGAGCAGAATATTCAGTACAAATACCTTTCTTGAAATTTACCAATAATATGAGACATAACCTCTATATATTTGGACATTCATTAGACGTAACTGATAAAGATATTTTGAAAGATTTGATTCTACAAGATAATGTATACACAACCATTTATTATCACAAGATATATGACGATACTGGCAAAGATGATAATGGAAGAGCTGATTTGGGTTCAAAAATTGCTAATCTTGTTAAGGTAATTGGGCAAGATGAATTGATAAGAAGAACTGGTGGAAGTACAAAGACAATAGAGTTTAAATTACAGCAGGATATGGTGGAAATATAGAAGATCAAACGAAGAAGGTGACAAGAGAGTGTACAAATTGTTTTCAGAAAGAATCAAAAATAAAGACGGAGAGCCAGAAGTATATATTTATGATGTTTTTCCAGAGACATTTAGAAATCAGGTTTTTTACATAATGGCAGACGTACTGGATCAGTATGAGGGTCATGGGGATGGCCTATGGGATTATATGCATGACACATTTACCAGAGAGAAGGGATTAAAGAAATTAGGACCACATATGGAAGCATATAAGAAAGATAATATGGAAGTTTATGTTAATATATCAGCAAATGAAGATTTTTTGGATTTAGTAGATTTTATATTTCATTTGTTTGATGCTGGCTGTAGAGATATACAGCCTCAATATAGATACGATTTAGATACAAATGCAATGGTTGATAAAGCCATAGAGGAACTTAATTATCGCTTCAAACAACATAATCTTGGCTATGAATTTGTAAATGGTGAAGTGATTAGGATTGATAATAAAGTTCTTCATCAAGAAGTAGTAAAGCCTGCATTAAGATTACTGTATGAAGAAGGCTTTGACGGAGCAGAGGAGGAGTTCAGAAAAGCATTTGAGTATAGAAGAAAAGGTGATAATAAGAATGCTATATTAGAAGCAGGGAAGTCATTTGAAAGTACGATGAAAACAATTTGTGATAAAAAGAATTATACATATGATAAGGCAAAAGATACAGCAAAAAAGCTAATTGAAATTTTAGAGTCAAATAATTTCTATCCAGCCTATATGTCTTCACACATGGCAAGTCTAAGAACAACTTTGGAAACAGGGCTTCCAGTAGTACGAAATAAGAAAGCAGGGCATGGACAGGGGAGTGTGGTGACACCAATTTCAGATGAGTTTGCGGAGTATGCATTGAATTTAGCAGCGACCAATATTGTGTTGTTGGTGGGGATATATAAGAGGGGTGATTTATAAATATATGGAGGATGAAATTCCTCCATAAAAAGCAATAAGAAACGCGATACGAGGATAAGTATATATTTTTTTCAAATAGCTAGTAAGAAAAAGGATTCTTTCACTTTACATAGAGCCATAATGTGATGCAGTAATGAAAAGGGAGAAATTATGAGTAGAGAGAGCAGTTTTTCGGATAATCAATTCTATGGAATAACATCAGATGCTAGTTTTGAGATGGGTTTAGTTTTTGTTATTATGTCTTTTGATGAAAAAAATAATGATGTGTACACTGCTATTAAAGATGAGTGTAGAAAGATTAGATTAAAAGCAGTACGAATAGATGAAGTGGTAGGTTCTGGATTGATTTTAAAAAATATTATGAATTTAATTGAAAGAGCAGAATTTTTAATTGTGGATTTGACAGATGAAAAACCAAATGTTTATTATGAATTTGGATATGCACATGGAGTTGGAAATGAAGACTGCGATATATTATTAGTTGCAAAAGAAGGAACGAAATTACATTTTGATATTGCGCCATTAGCAGTAAGGTTTTATTCTTCGACTGAACATTTACGTAGAATTGTTAGTGAACAATTAAAAGAGATGATAAAGATAACAAGAAAATAAAATTATAGAACTTAGGAGGTATGCTATATTTTAGTGCAATTTACTGATTTAAATAGAGTATTAAAAGTAAAATGATAATTTTAAAATATGACTATATTTAGATTGGATATTTAAGATTGATACATCATAATTCTGATAGCGGAAATTTGATTTTGAGAATATATTATTAGGATTGGTATTTGGTTTTTCAAGACATTCCAAATGATATAAAGAAAAATATACTAATTTACGGAAAGAAAGATTTTATGAGAAAAAAGATAATTTTTTTAGTATTTTTAGTTTTTATATGTATAGTTTTTTTGCCTTTTATTTTGAATGTAATTATTTTTGAAAACAATTATGTAACGAAAGTGTCAAATGATGGTTGGGCTAGTTTCTTTGGAAGTTATATTGGTGGTGTGATTGGCGGAATAGGAACTTTGGTCGCAATGGTTATTACTGTGAGACAAACTCAGCAACAAATTATAGATGCAAACGAAAAGGATAGGCAAAAAGAGCGTGTTAATGAGGCTAATGAAGTTGCAAAGCTGGTTACTTCGTATATTGCAGATGTGGAAATATATTATGATCAGAGAAAAATTAGGTCATTGGAGCTGGAGAAATTACGAAAAGAAAAAAATTATTATGATAATTTATTAAGGATATGGAAAGAGTGTATTTCTGATAGATATTTTAATAATTATAGGGATTATTTAAAAGAATTAAAAAATAAATGTATTGAAGATGATTTTGCTAGAATATTTTTTGAAAATAATATGAATAGTAAACAATCTAGTATTGTTTACAACGAATATGTATTAGAACTTGAAGAAAAAATTGAAGTATATAGTGCGAAAATTTCTGAGGTATATGCAGTATTGGATGAAATGAGGCGGAAGAAGATTGTAGGAAGTAATGATTTTCTGCTTTTAGAAATAAAATTAACAGGAATGAATTATACAGAGGAACTATAGAAAAATCTACAAAAAATGCATAAAGAACTTACGCAAGATTATTTCTTTTCCGATATACAAGAAATAATTGCGCAAATAAAAGAAGAAACAAGAGTGTTTATAAAAAAATATATTTGTAATTAATTAACAAAGGATGGTAGGAGCAAATGAATGAAAATATGGAAGAAAAAAATTTTATGAAGGAAGAATTTGATAGAATGATTAGTAATGAAAAAAATATTGCACATTATTTGATGTCCACCCCGTTTTCAACAGTTAATAATATGAATTATGGGGAAGCACTGAAACCAGAATTTTTTGAAAAAAATTTTTTAGTATATGATGAACTGGAAAAAATAGAAACTAAAATAATAGAATATTTGGATGATATATCGCAAAATACTGTGCTTATAACAGGATATCAAGGGTGTGGAAAGACAACTTTTGTTCACTATTTGGCAAAAAATATTCAAACATATTATTTAGAAAATAATAAAAAGAGTTGTATTGAAATTATAGACTTTGAAGAACAAGATGATGAGAATACTGATAATAAAGATGAGGAAAAAAATCCTTTTAAAAGAATTTTAATTAATAGAATGATTAGTGAAATAAGCCAAAATTCAGTAAATAGGAAGACGTATTAAATGCATTTATAAGAGGATATAAAGATAATACTAGTACATTTCAAATTATTGGGAATTGGTTTTATATTCAGAAATTTTTTGATTTTTTAATAGAAAATAATGGAGAAAATTATTTTAACTCACCAAGTTTAAGAATTAAATTGTATATAATATTAAAGAGTCTGAGTTATGTACAGATTTTAACAATGTGGAGTTATTTACTATTGTGTAAAAGATTTTGTAAAAAAGAATATGATTTTGTTGATATTATTATTTTTGATAATATTGATGATATATATCAAGATACATATACGGAAGATTTTATTATGGGATTAAAGAAATATCATGAATTAGGAAGTCGATTTGCTGCTAGGATTAAATTGGGAGATGGCAAGGTTCATTTTAATTTATATTCCAATTTTAATTTAATCTTTTGTTTACGTGATACCTCGGCGGCAAAGTTTTCGTATCATTTTGTTAATAGAGCTGTAGAGTTTTTTCATGTTGATATTTCAGAAAAAGTGAATAGAAAAGAAATAATGAATAGAAAAATAGATTATTTATCATTAACAACCAATAAATATTTAGTAGAAAAATCTAAGATTATTAAATGTATATGTAATGATAATTATACAATAAGGAGAATATTTCCTTTCTATAATAATGATTATCCTACTGCAATAAGGAGTTTGTGTAAAGTTTTAGACAACAATGAATTATATGCACAAGAGTATTACGCGATGACTTATAACCAAAATAATTCTTCGTTTCATTTTGGAGCACATGGTATTATTTTAAGAATAATACTTGATTCCTTTGAAAAACAAGAATATTTTAAGTTGATTGGTAGTTATAAAATTGAAGATAATGAAGATATGGTAGATGAAGATGAAGGTCATGATTTGGTTGATTATAGTATTCCAAGAATTATTTTGACATATCTATTTCATTATCAAAAGAAGCACAAGGATAATTTTTTGAACAATTTATCTGATTCAACAATAAATATGAAAAAATTGTTTGATGATTTTAATAAAATTATAACTCCTGAAAGTATAGCTGATAAATTAGAAGCAATGTATTCATTACATGTAAAAAAAGATTGGAATCATTTGCTATCTATTAATGCAACTTATGATATCAATAGTTCCAATATAAATAGCATTTTTAAAAAATATAAAAAAGGAGAAATGTACTCAGAAGATGATGGAAGCGTTCAGATAACATGTGCAGGAAGAATGTTTGTTAGAAGAATAACTACACATTATGAGTATTTTGCTTGTAGATATTTCCCAAACAGCAAACCCTTATTTATGAATTACAATTTATTAAAATTACAGGGAAAATATAGATTTGATATAAATATGGATGATGTTTTTAGTAGGGTAGAACAATGCGTAGAAAAAGCATATAATTTTGATATGAAAATTATTGAAAGATATTATTATAATAATATTGAAAAATTTAGAAAATCACATTATTTATATATAAACGGACAGACGCATGCTGAAAGAATAGTAAATCATAATATTAGTTATATTGATGCATATAGGCACTATCTTATTCAGCGCTTTAAAGACATTGAAAATAAGAGTGAAAGATCAGAGTTAGAACAAAATATTTACAATGATAGGGAGAATATCTGCAAGTGTATTTTGGAACATATTAAGCAATATACCACTATTATGAAGAAATATATTGAAATAAAGTATTTTTCAGATAGTGCAGTTGAATTGTATAAACAATATAATGCTGGAATTGAAAATTTAGGTACAGATTATTTATCTGAGGAATTTATAAGTTTTCGTGTAGTAAGAACGTAGATATATTAGATATATGAATGAGCATGGTGAGATATTTGTAATAATATATTATATAGAGTTCATGAAAAGTTTTAAATATTATAACCAATCTTTTGAAATATATTATATATTTTGGTAGAAAATATCAGATTAAAAATGTTCATCCATATGGCGCTGTTATATTTACTAAAAGATTTGAAATGATTGATAAAATAAATTAAAAACATAATTTTGATTTACGTTTTAAAAGGTACAAAATTTACTGTGGACATAAAATTAATAATTTTCTTTATTGTTTCAATTAGCTGTTTCTTTCCAAATGGAACATAAGCAAAATTATTGCCATAAGGTTTGGTATTCCAAAAAGATCCCTGCATATCAAAATTAGGAATCTCTGTGCCAGAATCTTCACAAGATTTATAAAATTTCTCAGGGGATTCTGATTTAGTAGGCAGAGGAAAAACAGCGAATACTGGTCCATCTTTATAATCTGAATCAGATATTATTAACACATTTTTTGAGAGAGAAGCATAAATACTGGCAATTTCATGCTCAGAATTATCTTTTTGCATAGTGAACATACCATACATAAATTCAGCGTCGAATGTTGTTCCAAAATCGGCGCTAATTTTTTTCCCTAGCAGATAAGAGGTTACTTCATCACTATGAAATGCGTTATCAATTTGGTTGCAGATGTATTCGATTTTGGATTTATTGGCTTTTCTCCATATACTGTCTTCTAATGAAGTGAAAGTAAATTCAACATCTATGATATCACATCGAACCTTATTGAGATGATCTTCATTATAACCCGGATTCTCGAAAACGTGACGATGAATTTTCGCCACACTTAGCCGAACTC
>CAOJDP010000046.1 GCA_948433085.1 uncultured Caryophanales bacterium | reverse complement strand
ATTGGTGATTCTACTGCTATATCCCATGTTTTAAATTTTAACTAGCACAACGCGTGATAATAATAAAATAATACAAAAAATAGAAATAACGGAAGAAGTTTATCGTGCGTTTGATAAATTTGAATTAGAAGATATATCGCAGATACATAAGTATAGGAGTCATATAGAACATTCAGAAATTTATGAAGAAACTTTAAATAGTAAAATGGTGGACAAACCTATTTCTATGGAATGTGAGATAGAAGAAAAGTTCTTATTTGAAGAATTAAGGAAAGCAATAAATCAGCTATCAAATGTTCAAAAAAGAAGAATTAAACTATATTATTTTGAAGATATGACTTTAGAAGAAATTGCTAAACTGGAAAATACAACACATCAAGCTATTAGTAAAACTATTCATAAGGCAATAGAAGAAATAAAAAAAATTACAAAAAGTTCAAAATTTAGGTTGCAAAAATAGTTTTAAACTGCCAAACAAGTGAGAGGGATAAAAATTATCTTTTCTCACTTGTTCTTTTTTTAAGAACAACGTTCTTTGACAATTTATAATACAGTCATCAAATACGTTCTCATTATATATAGCACGTTAGTAAGTACGCTTGTCGATCAATACTTGACTATAAATATTAGGCTGCTCCTAATACTGCCATGACAAATAATGAGTATAATGATACTTTCGCATAGCCACAGACTCAATCAATGGGTGCGACTCTGTGAGAACCACAGGGAGGTGAGATTCCTATGGAGCTATTTAGCAAATAGCCGTTTGATGATTCCTGGTGTTAAGGGAGTAGGAATAATATTAACACAGTAAACAAAATATAGAAAAAATTTTTTAAATATCAGTTTTAGCTTTCAATAATAATTGAATTTTAGCCAACTGATATTTTATACATATGTAATAGAAAGGTAAACATAAATGTTAGAAAAGTATAAGATAAGAATTATAAAAACTTGGGATCTTGAATTAGATGGGAAAAGCAAAGAAGAAGTAGAACAGCAAATGCTTTATATGATGAATCAAACGAAAAAATTAGATTTACCAGAAGTAAAGAAAAGATTAAGATGGAAAATTAAAAAGAATCATGAGAGGAGAGATGTTGAAAATGAAACCAATAATTAGAGGTGCCATATTTTATGCAGATTTAGACCCAATAATCGGCAGTGAACAACAGGGAGTAAGACCTGTTTTAATTTTGCAAAATGATATTGGAAATAAATTTAGTCCAACAACTATGATTTCCCCGATCACTACGAAGAAATATGAAGGTGATTATTTACCTACTCATGTTAGAGTGAAACAGTTAGATAAGTTACGGCCAAATTCAATCATCCTTTTAGAGCAAGTAAGAGTACTTGATAAAAGCAGACTATCTGGATTTTTGGGAATGTTAGATAAAAACCAAATGGAGGAGGTAGAAAAAGCCTTGAAAATTTCATTTGGTTTTTCTAATGAATATTCAAATGTATCAAAACATAATTTTTAATTGGGAGAGTGATATAGTGGATTATAAATGGGAAATAGAAAACGTTAATTTAGACTTATATGATTTTGATACAATGCAAAAAATATTTTGCAAAAAAATTGCAAATGTAATAATTCAGAGCAAAAAGCAAAATTGTGCAATTTGAAAAAATATTAAAAGTGCTATACTAAAGTTGTATTACAGAGCATTAGATCATGGTTTAAAGGAGAATGATAAATTATGATATTAAATGTGTACAGAGAGGGTGTAGATAAAAGTAGTAATGTTTTGAAAGATATTGATGAAAACGATTCTGTTGAAATTCAAAGGATAAAAGAATTACTAAATGCGTTTGAATTAGAGTATATTTCTAATAATTTAAGGTATATTTTAGGAATTAAAAAAGAAAATAGTTTAGATTGCTTTGAAAAGCGAGTTAATGAATATAGGGTAATTGATGGAGATAAAAAATTTAGGGTTATCTTATATATAAGGCTTTCTGTTGAAGATGGGGACATTATAGATGGAGATGTTAGTAAAAGTATTAGGAATCAATTATTATATCTATTAACTGAATGTAAAAGTAGAAATTGGGAAGTTGTTGCTATTTTTTGTGAAGAAGGTATTTCTGGAGCAGATGATAATAGACCTGAATGGCTCAAAGCACTAAAATATTGTGAATGTGGAAATACAGAAATATTTTTATGTAAAAGCCAATCTAGATTTTCAAGAAGTATGGAGATGATAGAAAAGTATCTTCATAAAGAATTTGTTTTATGGAACATTCGATTTGTTGGTTTAGTTGATAATACTGATACAGATGTTCAAGGAAATAAAAAAACAAGACAAATAAATGGACTCGTTAATGAATGGCAAGTGGAAGACCAATCTATTAACACAAGAAAGATTTTAAAGAATAAAAAAACGAATGGGTTATATACTGGTTCTTTTGCTCCTTATGGTTATAAAAAAGACCCAAAAGATAAGTATAGATTAATCATTGATGAACCAGCATCTAAAGTGGTGAAAGAAATATTTAGTATGTATGCAGCTGGTAGTGGTTATTACCTAATTTGCAAAAAATTAAATGAAGAAAAAGTACCAACACCAACTGAATATAAAAAAATGCAAGGTTCAAAATATTATTGTAGCCATTCAGCAGTAAATAAAAGAGTAACTTATAAAGTGGAGAAAGGGGATACACTTGAAAAAATTGCAACAGAAACGCATTCAGTTGAAAAAGATATAATCGAATACAATCATTTAGAAAGTAATGAGTTAAAAGAGGGACAAGTCATTATTATTCCGATTCGACCAACATGGAATTATGACACCATAAGAAAAATTTTAAAGGATGAAACATATATTGGAACATTGGTGCAAGGTAAGGTTGAGGGAAAAAGTTATAAAGATAAGACACAAATCAAGATTCCAGAAGAAAAATGGATCAAAGTACCACATTGTCATAATGCAATTATAGATAAAGAAACTTGGGAATTAGTAAGTGCTAGATTTAAAAATAGAGGTAGAACAAGACCAACAAAGGATGGAGAAGTTCACATTTTTAGTAAAAAAGTTTACTGTGGTTGTTGTGGAAAAACTTTCCAAAGAAATTTATGTCATGTGAAAGATGGAAAACAAGCATATATGCAGTGTAGAGAAAGAAAAAGAACTGGAGGTTTTATTTGCACTAATGATAAAGCTATTCGATATGATGATTTGGAAAATTTAGTTTTAGAGCAAATTAATGGGCAAATAGAAAAATATTATGATATGTCTAAAATAGAAAAACAATATTATGAAAAGAAAGTTGACAATGATATAGATAATAATATAAAGATATTAGAAAAAGAAAAAAATAATTGTACTTCCCTAATTAACAAAAAGCAACGTGCGTTAACTATGTTATATGATGATAGAGCAAATGGAGTTATTGATGTTACAGAATTTTCATTAATAAAGAATCAATATTCTATAGATATAGATGAATATAATAAGAGAATCACGCAAATTAGTAAAGAAATATATGAGTTAGAAAAATCGAAGTCAACTAAAAAAAATCAAGAGGAGATATTTAAAAAATATAATAAACTTGATAAGCTAACACGTGTTATTATAGATGAATTTATAGATAAAATATATATAGGTAATATTGACCCAGAAACAAAGACAAGACAGTTCCGTATTATATGGAACATAAATTTAGATTAGCATTTGGTATAAGCGAGTCCTCCACATGGGGGTTTTGATCCAGGTGCAATGTATATGGATATTCATGAAGCAGACCTCAATTTAAAAATCAGTCAAAAATTAGAAAAAAAATTGCTTTCGTTAGGTGCAATTGTATATATGACAAGATATGGTGATTATGACTTATCTGCAAACAATACAATCAATAGAAAACGAAGTGATTTATCAAGAAGAGGAAATGTCATCAATCGTTCTGATTGTAATTTGTTTTTATCCATTCATTTAAATGCAGAAGAGACAGGAATTTGGAGAGGTGCAGAAGTATATTATGATGATATTCATCCCAAAAATGAAAAAATTGCCGAAATTATGCAAAAACAATTCAAAAAATATTTAGGGAGTAAAAGGAGTTTAAAAAAAACAAATGACTTATATTTACAAAGAAGAGTAGAAAAACCAGGAATTTTAATTGAAGCAGGATTTTTAAGTAATAGTGGTGATCGTTATTTACTAAAACAAGATACTTATCAAGAAAAAATAGCAACTGCAATTACAGAAGGTGTGCTAATTTATTTCAATCAAAACTAACAATAAGTGAGTGCCATACGTATAGAACAAAAACGAAAAAACAAACAGAAACAAGTAAAATATATCCTCATTTCATAGATATCAGAAATGAGGTTTTTGTATAAGTAAAATATTAAAAAATGTAAACAAAAAAGAATAAGTATAAAGACACTGGTAACATACACTATTTTTAAACGATGCACGTTTTATAGAAAGCTAATTTTTCATATAAAATACACAATTATTTTTTTAATTTATGATATAATGTTATCGTGATTGTAGGTGAAGATATGGCAAAGAATAAAATATTCAAAACATTAGATGAACAAATTGAAATTTTAAAATCTAAAGGTCTTGTTATCAATGATGAACAAAAAGCTATGGAAATTCTATTTCGTGAAAATTACTTTTTTATAAGTGGTTATAGACATCTGTTTATGCGCTCATATAAAGATATGCAGTTTGTTGAAGGTGCCACATTTGATGAATTATATGCAATGTTTATATTTGATAGACGTCTTAGAAATATTATGTTTAAACATATTTTAGTGATTGAAAATAACATGAAGTCTATTATTAGTTATCAGCTATCGAAAAAATATGGGTTTAAAGAAAAAGATTACTTAAATCCAAAAAACTTTACACAAGATACATTAAAAACAAGACAAGTGCATGATGTCATTAATAAAATGAAGCGACAAATTCGTGTAAATGGTGCAAAACATACCGCAACAATGCATTATATAAATAATTATGGATATATTCCAATGTGGATTTTGGTAAAGGTTTTATCATTTGGAATTATTTCAGAATTATATAATATATTAAAAACAAATGAACAAATTGATATTGCAGAGATTTATAATATCGATCCAGATACATTATCTGAATACTTAAATCTGTTATCCAATTATCGAAATTTATGCGCACATGAAGAAGTTTTATATGATCATAGGACACAACGAATGATCCCAGATACAAAATATCATTATTTATTGGCGATTGATATGACAGATGATGAATATAATTATGGAAAAAATGATTTATTTGCAGTTATTATTATCATGAAACAGATGCTAAGAGAAGAAGAATTTGTACAATTAATAAATGAAATTGGATATGAAATTGATATATTGGATGGAAAAATAGATTCTGTTCCACTCAATTTGATTTTAAACAAGATCGGTTTTCCAGATAATTGGAGAGAAATAAAAACATTATAAGGAGACTAACAATGAGAGAAAAATTTAAATATGTTGTGGTAGGATTTATATGTATTATGGTAGGAGTATGGGGAACCATTATGGTAAACCATTATTACCCACAGGAAACTGTAGAAAAAACAGTCAAAGACGTGACGATTCATGAAACCAATACAATTAAATCTGCCATTGATAAAATTTATGATGCAGTTGTAGTAGTACAGGAATATGATATTCGTGGAAGTTTAGTAGGAACTGGAACAGGTTTTATTTATAAAAAAGAAGGAAATAAAGGTTATATTTTGACAAATCATCATGTAATTGAGGATGCAAGTTATATTAAAGTTTTAACTACACAAGAAAAAGAAGTAGATGCAGAATTACTTGGAAGTGATGAGTACTCCGATATTGCAGTATTATCCATTGATGCAGAGGAAGTATTACAAGTGGCGGAATTAGGAGATAGTACAGTAATGGAACTTGGAGATACAGTATTTACTGTGGGGTCTCCACTGGGAAGTAAGTATATGGGAACTGTTACAAAAGGAATTTTATCAGGTCAAAATCGACATGTAACAGTGAAATTATCTACAGGAAGTTTTATCATGGAAGTCTTGCAAACAGATGCAGCAATTAATCCAGGAAATAGTGGTGGACCATTACTTAATATCAATGGGGAAGTTATTGGAATCACTTCTTTAAAATTGGTGCAAGATGAAGTGGAAGGAATGGGGTTTGCAATTCCAATTGAACTTGCAATGGCTTCTATTGATGATTTAGAAAGTGGACGAGAAATTGTAAGGCCAATATTGGGCGTTCAATTAGCAGAGTTAGATAATCCTTATTTGTTAGCAACTTATCAAATTCAAATACCAAAAGGAGTTACAGAAGGCGTTGTAGTTGTTTCTGTTGAAAATGGAAGTGATGCTGAAAAGGCAGGCCTTCAAAAGGGTGATATTGTCACAAAGATGGGGAATAAGAAAATATCTGATTCAACTCATTTCAAATATATGTTGTATCAATATAATATTGGGGATACAGTTTCCCTCAGTATTATTAGGAATGACAAAGAAGAAGAAATCAAAATAACACTTACAAATTCACTTGGTAGATGAAAAAATATATTGACGATTAGGAAAGATACTAAAATGTATCTTTTTTGAACCACTAATAGGTATTTTACATAGAATAATATAGGGTGAGAGTATATGAATAATTACAAAGTTGTCATTGATGCGTTTCATGGAGGGGATGATGTTGGTTGCCTACTTTCTAATATACCTGAAAAAAACATTACACTAGAATTGTCTAAATATATGTACCAGAAATTTTTAAGCTTAAATATTCCTGTTTCTTTGGTACGAAATCAGGATGTAACAATTCCACTAAAAGATCGAATCCAAAAAATTACGGAATTGTATGGTGATCATAAATATGTAATTTTAATTTCCAACCATGTAGGAATTCAAAAAAATTATGAAATTGTTTATGGAATTCAAAATAATCCACAACTCTCTTATCATATAACTTCCTCATTATTACAAGAAAAAGAAAATGTTGCCTGTTATTTTAAAAGATGGGGTATCCATCCCAACTTAGATTACTATAAAATTCATAGAAAAATTGCAAATATGCAAGTATTAAAGATTACACATCCATTTCATCAAAATCGTGGTTATTTAGATAAGGGCGTGGATGCAATTGTAAATGCAGTCTATACATTTATAGGGGGAAAAGTGGAACAAAATTTGTATGAGGTTGTAAAAGGAGATACTTTATGGAATGTCGCTTCGAAGTTCCATTTAAGTGTGGATGAGTTAAAAATGTTAAATGGATTTAAGAATAATTTATTAAGAACAGGGGATAAAATAAAAATAAAGCAAGAACAAAAAGATATTTGTTATACTGTTGGAATGGGTGAAAATCTCTATCAAATTGGTCAAAAATTTCATATAGGAATAGAAGAATTAATGTATTATAATCATAAAAAAAGTAATTTAGTGAAGGTAGGTGAAATAATTTACATTCCAAAGAAAAACGATGTTAGGCATACTGTTCAAGAGGGTGAAAACTTATATCAAATAGCAGGCATTTATCATGTAGATGTAGATACGATTGTACAAAAAAATGGGTTAAATGATACCCAAGTTACTGTTGGTAAAAAACTTCTTATAGAAAAAACTTCGTAAGGAAGTTTTTTTAATGTATTTCTTTACAAACCCCAGGATCAGGTTGATAGAAGCAATGATTTTTATATCTTCCAGTATGTACTTGATCCCACCATAAATTTTTACAACTTGCGCCAGTAGCAGGGGCATAAAACCATAATGCATTGGTAGCAGGATGATAATACTGTCCTCTGATAACATTGTCAGCAAGTTCTTGTTCTTTAGCGGTAGGTCGACTAAAAAATAATGGGCTATCTTTTCCGCTAAATCCGCCAGGTGTTTGATAAATCATTTCTTGAATGGTTCTGATATCTTTAAATGTAAGACAGTTGGCAAGCACACGATTAACTCCTACATTTCCTACCATAAGCATTCCTAAATCTCCTTCACCAACAGCTTCTGCACGCATGAGTCTTGCAAGTAGATCTCTTTCAGCAGTTGTATATTTAATAATTGCCATAGGCATCACCTATAGTATTGTATGTGTTAAGTTAGATAAATTTCTACTTTTGTTTATGAATTTAAAATTTATTGAATTAAGAAAGCACATTGAAAAATAAATTTATGAGAAAACAATCTTTGACTAAATAGTGCTAACAAAACTAGTAATCAGAAAAATAATATTATAGAATTTTTTGTTACCGTTCAAACAAGAAACTATACAAATTAAGAAGAATGAAAGACATTCTAACTTAGTATCAGGTCATTATTTAGAATTTCTGCTAGAGCTTCCTATAAGCATATCATTTTTTCTACAGGTGATATACAACTTTTATAATTGTATAAATTGTTAAATTCACAATCCTCTAATTAGAAATTATTTATAAACTGTCCATCTTTTGAGAATCAGTTCACTTTATTTACTTCTTCAAATTGATTGTAAAATCGTTCATGTAGTTCGTTATTACTTCTGATCATTAATAGAATTTTATCCCCAATTATTGATAAAAAGTTTCGTATATTAATTTTGGGGTTTGAATTGTAACGCAAATAATGATTTTTTTTAATAAAGGCTTGTTTATAAATATTAAATATGTTACAATTAAATTGTTTTAGATGTTGCAATTTAATAGCAAGTGAACGAGCAATGTGTTCATCTACAATTTATATTGAAACAAAGAAAAAACTAAATTTAAAGCAAATTTAGGGGTGTAGTATAATGGCGAATATAGGGGTCTCCAAAACCTCGGATGGGAGTTCGATTCTCTCCACCCCTGCCATATGATATTCAAGCGAACTTTTACTTCTTTTTAGGAGGGTTTGCTGTAATATATAATTTAGAAAAAGCGCAATTCTAAAGCGCTTTTTTTGATGATTAAGTAAAGTTTAAAAGATTATAGGAGGGTATTCAATAAATTTCTTGTTTTTTTTATATCGTAATATTGCTGATAGCACTTGAAATAAAGCCATTGCAGTCTTAAATTGATAGAATTAATATATATTAATTCTCAGGCTGTTGACAAAGTCGATTTTTCAAATCGGCTTTGTCACAGCCTTTTATATTTCTCCCACAAAAGTATAAAAAAAGAGCAAATTTAGGGATTAAACACCTAATATTTACTCTTATTTATACCTTTTTACCCACTTTGAATTTATTAAAAAGTTAAATTTTTCAAAATAGGTAGTTTGTCAACAATCTGAGAATTAATATATATTAATTCTTTGAAGGGAGTGTGTAAATATGGAAGATAAAGATTTTTTTAAACGATTGTCAAAAAAAGAATACGATGCATTAGGAAAGGAATTATTAAAGGATTATCGAAAAACAAGGAATATACATAGTAGGTTTTTATTGGGAATTTGTTATAGTGAACAATATAAAAGAAAAGATGATGCGATTATAATCTTTAAAGAGTTAATGAATACAGATAGTAAGCATCCTAATATGTACCTATTTGTTGCTAAACATACTCAAAGTAATATAGAAAGTTCAAAAATAATAAAAGAAGGTTTAAAATTTTTCCCTGACAATACTCGATTAAAAAATCAATTATTATTTTATATAGATAATAGAGAAAAGGAAATATATTTTGAACAACTAAAAAAAGTGGCAACAATTTTAGTGCTACTTGTGGTAATTTTTACAAATGTTTAGTACTTTGTTGTGGTTGAATTGGAATCTCATCACAATAAGAAAATTTGATTAAGTCCAACATTTCCTTTAAATTTTCTAAAGCTTTTCTTACATCTTTTTTAATTTCGCTATTAGTCGTTACTTTAGCAATAGTATTTGCCAAACCATATTGTGAGATATTTTCCAATGCTTTTGGAGCAAAATGTAAACTATCTATTACTATTCCTTTACAATCTTTTAAACTTCTTTTAACTAAAAATTCCATTGTTTGTTCTTGTAATAATTCCCTTGCAGTACACTTGTTATCAGAAAAGTTACTAATTCCATTTAAGCAAACAAATGCTTTAGCCATACTAAATAAGAAATTAGGAGGAACAAATTCATAATTTAAACAAACATTAATCATATCAATAAAATAATAAGTAACTTCTTTTTCCTTTACTTCTTCACAATATTTTTTGCAATCTTCTTTAAATGATTGCTTTTTTTCTTCACTCATATTTCCATAAGAAACTAACATATCATATAATTTTTCATAATTTCCAGAATACGCCGTTAAAAAGAATTTTCTACATAATTTAGCATCACTATCACTTAAAGCACATAAAAGCCCCATATCTAAAAAGAAAATATTACCTTCTTCATCTATACAAATATTTCCACTATGTGGATCTCCATGAAAAACAATTGGTTTATCATGGAACATTGCCCAGAAGCTTGACCTAATATAACTATTTAAAGCAGTAGTAATCTTATCTTTATTCTCATTAGTTAATTCTAATTTATTAACTGTCTGAGTTTGAACAAATTCCATAACAATTATATTGTCTGTACAGAAATCTTCATAGAGTTTTGGAACTTTAATTTTTTTGGTACCATTAACTTTTCCATTAACATTATCTGCAAAATCTTGATATATTTTAATATTTTCTTTTTCATGAATAAAGTCTGTTTCTTGCTCAATCCATTCTAAATATAAATCTAAAGCATGATCGCCACCTGTAAAGTTACTAAAATTTACAAATTTACCAAATCTATGGACAATCTTTCTTATTCTTTTTATATCTTCATCAATTGTTTTTGTGATATCTCTTCTTTTTATTTTTATTGCAACTTCCTCTCCAGTTTTAAGTATTGCTCTATGCACTTGTGATACAGATGCAGAACCAACTGGTTTCTTTTCAATAAAACTAAATATATTTTCTAAACCTGTTCCATATTCTTGTTTTAGTATTTCTTCAATCTCATCATAACGAATTGGATTACAATTATCACAAACACTTGATAACATCTGTCTGTCATTTTCAGTAAATAAATTACCAAAATTTTGAGTTGCTAACATTTGAGCTAACTTAATATAAACTACACCCATTTTTTCAGAAAAGTCTTTTATTACTATTCCATTGTTTCTTCTTAAAATAAATTTATTAAATAATAATTTAATCATTTGGATATATAACTTCATCTTTAATCCCCCATAAATCAATTTGATTAGTATTATACTATAAAATAGTTTTTTTACATATATTTATCTTTCAAAATCATCACTTTTATCGTTATTTTTATTATGTTGTATCATATCAATATCATTGTCATCAAGTATATCTTCATCATATAAGTCATTTATAAAGTCATCATATTAAGTAGTTCAAAGTTTGATACAATAAAAGCAATATAGAATAGCTAAATAAATGAGAGCATTTGATAAATTTGCCCTCTTTTTAATGCATATAAGTATGGTTTTCACAGGGCCTTCCAATTATTTGGTTAATGTGATAATCTAATAAAAGAAAAGTTAAAAAGAAAGAATGGCACTAAAAGAAATTTTATACTCGATAAATTAGCTTTTCAATTCAACGATATCAAGGTTATGTTTTAGTGAAAGAACTTAGGAATTTTGAGATACTATGACCATAGATATAAAAAAGGTATTTTTATTACTATATAAAGTTTTTCTAGATATGCAATAAAGAAGCTAAAAATGGTGAAAAAAATTAGAACAAAAACCTTTTCACAACGTTTCATTAAGTTGAATACATTGGATAATATTTAGTATAATGAACATAGGAGATGACAGAATGAGTCAAGAAGATTTAATTAAGAAAATTGATGAAAAGATAGCCCAATTAGAAAAAATAGAGACTCCAAATGCGTTATTAAAAAAAGCACTAATTAAAAAAGGATTTCTTTCAAAAAATACGATAATTAGTCAAGAAGAAATAGATAGATTGTTTGAAATTTTGGAAAAAGAATGTAAAAATAGAAACAGTTAATAAAAAGTTTAGAATCCTTTTATGATAATACTGTTCCAATTATTGGAGTTTTGATAGATACTAAATAGTGCAAGATACAAGGATTATTATGCAAAAACAACCAAGATTTTCTGCCAAAATAGAATATTAGGGATAATTTAGTTTAAAAAGAACAAAGTCCATTTTTTATAAAAAAAACAGAAAAATATAAACTATTTTCATCCTATTCAAAAAAGGTTATATTCCCTTAAATAGAAATGAAATAAAAATTATGTAAATTTTTATTTTTTATGTTGCTCTATTGATTCAACATAAACTTTATGTATTAACTTTGATTTTCATTTTATAAAAATAGTCAATCCAATTTTGAATTAGAAGGTTTAAAATTGGATTTTATGCACAAAATATAAATAGAATCTTCTTAAAATTTACCCTACAAATACTTAAATTTGTTATTATAATAAACGAATTAAGTGAATAAAAAATGAAATGACGCTATAATATTTATGTAAAAAAGTATTTTCCTTTTGTATTCGCTCTGTCCTAGTTTGTGCGTGATGGACTAGTAAAAATTATAAATTAGTGATATACTACGAGTGCTTAGAATAAATTTAGAGAGGGAATATCTTTGATTAGTCAGCATTTCTAAATTTATTCTAAGCAAATAACATTTGGGCTGGCTAATCAAGGATATTTTTTAGGTTGATATTATGATAGTAGAAAACGCTAATATTTATGATTTAGTTCCAACTCAAATTGAAAGCATGATTGATCAATTAAAACAAGCTTTAGATATTAGACCTGTTCGATAACTAATTTAATTCATAGTTATAAAGGCCACATATTA
>CAOJDP010000045.1 GCA_948433085.1 uncultured Caryophanales bacterium | reverse complement strand
ATTAAAAAAAGTTATAAAAATTCATAAAAAGTACTTGATTTATATTAGCAAGTTTATAGGGGAGATTATTTTTATAATTTCTCTTTTTACTATTGACATAACTAATTTGATTAGTTAAAATCATAATATAATTAGTTATGGAGGGTAATATGTCAAAAAATAACATTAGTGATGAACTTATTATTGAGACTTCTGCTTGTATTGCAAATAGAGTTGGGCTAGATAATTTATCACTCAAACTAATTGCTGAAGAATTAAATATTAAATCGCCATCTTTGTATAATCATATAAGAAGTCTTGATGAAATAAAACAAAGACTTATGGTTTATGGGTGGAAGCGAATGGAGGAAGAAATGCTTGATTCTGCTGTTGGAGTATCAGGATATGAGGCTTTAAAGAATATGTGTTATGCTTTTTATGATTATGCTACTAATAATAAAGGAGTTTTTACTGCTATGCTTTGGTATAACAAATATGAAAATGTCCAAAAAGAAAATGCTACTACAAGACTATTTAATATGTTATTTAAAGTAATGAAGTCTTTAGATATTAGTGATGATAATATAAATCATATTATAAGAACATTAAGAGGTTTTTTGGAGGGATTTTCTTTACTCGTAAATAATAATGCTTTTGGGAATCCAATATCTATCAAAGAAAGTTTTGACTTATCACTAGAAATAATTATGAATGGCATAAAATCATTAGAAGGAGTGAAATAAAATGAATGAATATGTAAATTTAACTTTAGAAAATATTGAAGATGAGCATATCTGTTGTGCAATCGGAGATAAAAAACATCAAATAGGTGTTAATAGTAAAAAGGAATGGATTAAAAGTAAATTAGAAGATGGACATATTTTTAGAAAATTAAATGCTAGAGGAAAAGTATTTATTGAATATGAGCCAATAGAAACTGCTTGGGTGCCAATAAGTGGTAAGAATTATGAATATATTTATTGTTTATGGGTAGCAGGAAGTTTTAAAGGAAATGGCATTGCTAAAGAACTACTCGAATATGCAATAAATGATTCGAAAGAAAAAGGTATGAGTGGTATATGTACTTTAACTTCTAAAAAGAAAAAGCCTTTTATTGGAGAAAAAGATTTTTTTATTCATTATGGTTTTAAAGTTGTTGATGAAATAGATGATTATGAATTATTAGCACTTCAATTTGATGATAATGAAACTCCTAAATTTAATGATAATGCAAGAACAATGAAAATAGATAGTGAGGAATTTACAATCTATTATAGTAATGAGTGTCCTTATGTAGAATATGAAGTAAAAGAACTAACTGAATATGCAAAAGAAAATAATATTAAGATTAACTTCATCAAAATTGATTCTTTGGAAAAAGCCAAAAATGCACCTTGTATATTTAATAACTGGGCTAACTTCTATAAAGGCGAGTTTATATCAAATACTATATTAAATGCTAATTCTTTTGAAAAGTTGATTAGTAAATAAAATGGAATTTATTGAGACTAAAACAATACTTACAAAAGTAAAATACGGATCAGAGTGGTATGGCATTGATTACAATATGAATTTATATAGAGGCTGTCTTCATAGGTGTATTTACTGTGATTCACGAAGTAATTGTTATCATATTGATAATTTTGATATTGTTCGTGGAAAAGTAAATGCTTTATCTATTTTGGAACAAGAATTATCTAAAAAAAGAGAAAAAGGTGTTGTTGGAATTGGGTCAATGTCTGATACTTATAATCCAAAAGAGTTACAATATGAACAAACAAGAGGTGCATTAAAACTTATATCGAAGTATGGTTTTGGTGTTTCTATTGATACGAAAAGTGACTTGATTTTAAGAGATATTGATTTGTTAAAAGAAATAAATTCAAAAAACAATGTAATTATTAAATTTACAATCACTACTCCAAATGATGAATTATCAAGAATAATCGAGCCAAATGTTTGTGTATCTTCCAAAAGATTTCAAGCAATTAAAGAATTAAGCGATAATGGAATATTTGTAGGAATTATGATAAATCCTGTTTTGCCATTTATAACAGATAATGAAGAAGATATAAAAGAGTTAGTTAGACTTGCATATCTAAATGGGGCTAAATTTATTCATACTTTTATGGGAATGACTTTAAGAGAAAATCAAAGAGATTATTATTTAGATAAATTAAAACAGAGTTTTACTGGCTTAAAAGATAAATATATTAAATATTATGGTGAAAGATATAATTGTATAGTACCAAATTATAAAATATTATATAAGGTATTTACTGATGAATGTAATAAATATGGATTACTATATGATATGAAAGACATTATTAAAGCATATAAAAAAGAAATAAAAAGTAATGAGCAAATAACATTGTTTTAGAAAGACAAATTACAAGTATACTTTAAGATGTAAATAATTTAATATTTATATCTTATTTTTTTATGTTAAATTATTTACCAAGAGTTTAAGTGAGAACAGCAAATTACAGAGGTCAAAGAATCTAACAAATTGACAGTTCAGCTTTTATTTCTATTATTAATTTAGTTTAAGATAGTGAGGTCAAAGAATCTATATAACAAGCTTGATGAAATAATGGTGGAAACAGAAGACTTAAATTCAGAAAGGAGTAAGTAATGAAATCAGTATTAAGTGTAGATGTTGCAAAATGTAAAAGTATGGTAATGTTATCTACAGAATATGGAGAAGTATTAATTGAATCAAAAGAAATTAAACATAATTTAAAAGACTTTGAAGATTTAAAAAATCAGATTGATAATTTTAAATTAGAGGATTTAACAATATTTATGGAATCAACAGGAATCTATCATTTACCAGTTGAAAGATATTTTAAAGAGAATAATTTTAATACTTTAGTAATCAATAGTTTAACTACCAAAAATAATTATGATACTTTAAGGAAAACGAAAACAGATACAAAGGATTGTATGAGATTATCCAAGTTATTTTTTGTTAATGAGGTAGAATATCATGATTTATCAAAGAAGGATTTATATGCAAATCTAAAAGCAATGACAAGACAATATTTTTATCTAACACAATTAAATGTTAGTTGTAAAAATAGATATAAGAGACTAATTAATATTTGTTTTCCAGAGTTTGAGGAAATATTCAAAGGCAGTAGAATTTATGAAGAAACAGCTTTAAATTTTATAAAAACTTTTCCTCATGCTTATATTGTTAAAGAAAAAAGAATAGATGCTTTATATAACAACTTGTATAAAACCAATTCAAGACATGATTATTATTACAAAAGATTAGCAAATAAAATTAAAGAGATTTCTCTTAATTCTTATCCAGGAGTAGATAAAGATCATTCAGATGTTAAAAACTTATCAGATATGGCAAGCATTTTACAAGAAAACATTAAGACAATAAATGAGTTAAAAGACAAGATGATTGAAACAGCAAAAGAATCACCTTACTTTGATATTATCAATTCGTTTTATGGTATCGGAGAAGTATTAACGACTGAATTACTTGGAGAACTTGGAGATATTACAAGATTTGATAATCATAAACAATTAATTGCTTTTTGTGGTTTAGATCCAACCATTATACAATCTGGAAAAAGTATTAATGTTCATGGAACAATTTCTAAACGAGGAAACAAATATGCAAGATGGATATTATTTAATATTAGTCAAATGGTAGTTAAGTTAGGTCATCAATGTCCTAATCACCCAGTATATAATTATTATTTAACAAAAAAAGCAGAAGGCAAACATTACTATGAAAGCCTAACTGCGTGTTCAACAAAAATATTAAGAATGTTATATACTATGTGCAAAAATAATACAACATTCAAAATAAATTAACAAATTCATTTTATCACATATATCACTATAATACACGAAAATTTTAAAAAAATGCCTATTTTCGTGATTTTAGCCGTGGTATAATATTTTTATAAATTTAGTATTGACAAAACTTAGATAGTCAATTTATCAAGGAGGAAATAGTTATGAGAAAATGTTTAAGGTGTAATGTAGAGATGGTAGAAAATTTAGATGTTAAAGTTGAAGGTGGAGCATACGGAATTAAGATTACACAACAAGGAATATTTAAAGACAATTTAGGAAAATTCAAATGTGCAGTCTGTCCAGAATGTGGTTATACAGAAAATTATATAGAGGATACTTCTAAAATTAAAAAGTTAGTATTAGACAAAAAAGAAAAGTAATTATTAAATTAACGAGCAGATCATATTTATGATTTGTTCTTTTTTTAGTATAATATATATGAAATGTGGTGATAACCTTGAAAAAAATTTTAATTATTGAAGATAATGAGAGTATTCATAATGTTATAGAAGAATTGTTAAAAAAAGAAAATTATGATACTTATAATGCTTATTCTGGTACAGAAGCATTATTGTTACTTGAAAAAGAAAAATATGATTTAATATTGCTAGATTTAATGTTGCCGGGTTTGAAAGGAGAAGAAATTATCAAGAAAGTAAATAATGTTTCGATAATAGTTCTTTCAGCAAAAATTTCTAGTGATGACAAAGTAAATTGTTTACTATCGGGTGCTAGTGATTATATAACAAAGCCATTTGATAGTAAAGAATTACTAGCAAGAATAGAAGTTCAGTTAAGAAGTAATAATAAAAATAATGTGTTAGATAATATAAAGTATAAGGATTTGGAATTATTAAGTGATAAACATACATTACTTGTATGTAATAATAAAGTGAGTTTAACAAAGACAGAGTATGCAATATTAAAGCAATTATTATTAAATAAGCCACAAGTTATATCTAAAAATAAGTTGTTAGATTTAATAAGCATAGATACAGAAGATTGTGATGAAAACTCATTAAGAGTTCATATAAGTAATTTGCGAAGAAAGATTAAAGATTATACTGATAATGAATATATTGAGTCAATTTGGGGAATAGGTTTTAAAATAAAAGATTAAATCTTAACAAAATCTTAACAATTTCTTAACCATTTTCTTAACACTTTTCTATTAAAATGAATATCAGAAAGGAGAAAGATTATGGAATATGTATTAGAAACTAATAATCTTGAAAAAAAATATAAGGACTTTAGAGCCTTAAATCATACCAATATTCATATTGAGAAAGGTGCAATTTATGGACTCATTGGTAAAAATGGTGCAGGAAAAACAACACTTATAAGAATTGTTTGTGGATTACAAGAGCCTACAAATGGAAGTTACATTATATACGGAAAAAGTAATAACAGTAATGATATTATAAGTGCTAGAAAAAGAATGGGAGCAATTATAGAAACTCCATCAATTTATGGAGAAATGACTGCTAGAGATAACTTAATTGAACAGTATAAATTAGTTGGAATGCCAAGTCTTGATGGTATTGATGACTTATTAAAATTAGTAGGATTAGAAGATACGGGGAAGAAAAAAGCAAAAAACTTTTCTTTAGGAATGAAACAAAGATTAGGAATTGCTATTGCTCTTGCTAATAATCCAGATTTCTTGATTTTAGACGAGCCTATCAACGGACTTGATCCACAAGGTATTATAGAAATTAGAGAGTTAATTTTAAAACTAAATAAAGAAAGAAGAATTACTATTTTAATATCTAGTCATTATTTAGATGAATTATCTAAAATAGCAACACACTATGGATTTTTAGATAGTGGCTCTATTATTCAAGAGATAACAAGTGAAGAACTAATGAAAAAGATGGAACACAAAATAATACTCACAGTAAATGATCCGAAAGAATTTGTTAAGTATTTTGAACAAAATAATATCTCTTATGAAGTAATGGATAGTAAAACTATAAATGTTTATGGAAAACACAATTTATCAAAATTAGTGAGTGGATTATCCAAGAAAAATTTAATAGCAGATGAGATTCACGAACAGGAAGAAACGCTCGAAAACTATTATATGAATTTAATTGGAGGTGGCAATAATGATTAAATTATTAAATGCAGCATTTACACGATTAAGAAAGAGTAAAATTTTTTGGATACTTTCTATATTTAGTATAGGATTTGCTTTAGTTATAATTAACGCACAATATGGTGATATGAGAGATTTAGGAGAATCAATTGAAATAGGGCAACTTGTACTTAGTTATCCAACTATAATCGGAATAGTTATTGCAATATTTATAAGCCTATTTTTAGGAGTAGAATATTCAGATGGGGGAGTTCGAAATAAAATTAGTATAGGACATAGAAGAAAAAATATTTATTTATCAAATTTAATTGTTTCTTCAGTTGTGAGTTTATTCTTTTATGCCATATTTCTTGTAATAATGATTGCGATCGGAATTCCATTGTTTGGAGCAGGAACAATTCCTATTTCGTTAATTTTAATGAAATTATTGGTTATGACTCTTGTAATTATTGCTTATTCTAGTATATTTACTTTTGTGGCTCTTATTTGTTCAAATAAGACAATTATATCAATTATAACAATTCTATTAGCATTTGGAATGACATTTTTCTCAACATACTGTTATAGTATGTTAACAGCACCAGAAACTATTCCAGAAGCATCAATGGAAAACGGAGAAACAAAAATAGAAGAAGTACCTAATCCTAAATATCCAAGTCCAGAAAAAAGAAAGATGTATCAAACACTACTTGATATAATTCCATCTGGGCAAACATTACAAATGCAAGAAAGAGATTCAAATTTCGAAATTTTGTTAGTTTACTCATTAGGTATTTTGGTAGTATTTACAGGTAGTGGATTAGTATTATTTAATAAAAAAGAATTGAAGTAGGTGATTTTTATGAGTATCTGGTTTTATTTATTTTTAATAGTATTATTTATAGCAATATTCTTTATTTTAAAAGTTTTAATAATGAAGCAGGAAATTAAGAATATTGGGAGTTGTTTAACAGATATAATAAACACAGATACTAATAATTTAATTACTATTAACACAAATGACAAAAAATTAAAAGAGTTAGCAAATCTTTTAAATGATAGTTTAAAAAACTTGCGAAAGTTAGAACTTGAATACAAAAATGGAAATAAAGAACTTAAAACTTCAATAACGAATATTTCACACGATTTAAGAACGCCTCTTACAGCAATAAGAGGTTATCTTGATTTAATGGATAACGATAATTTAAGTGAAAAACAGATTAAGTATTTAAAAATTATTGATAGTAAAGTAAAAGATTTAACTTTTCTTACAGAACAGCTTTTTGATTTTTCTAAAACTCTCGATATACACACTGAAATGAAACAAGAGAGTATAGTAATAAATGATATTTTAGAAGATTCTGTTGCCAGTTTTTATAGTCTATTTAAGGAACACAATATTACTCCCAATATAGATATATGTAGAGAAAAAGTAATTAGGGTATTAAATGAAAATATATTAAAAAGAATTTTTGAAAATATTATATCCAATGCGATTAAATATAGTAAAAAAGATTTTAATATAAAACTATATAATAACGGTATAATAGAATTTTCTAATCAAACAGATGGCTTGGATCAAGTGAGTTTAGAGCAATTATTTGATAGATACTATACTGTTAAAAGTGCAAAAAAATCAAATGGAATAGGACTTTCTATTGCCAAACAATTAGTAGATTTAAGCGGTGGAAAAATAGAAGCAAAATATAAGAATAATATTTTAAAAATAAAAATTGAATTTCTTATATAGGATAAAGTTTATCAGAAATGATAGACTTTTTTAATGTTTATTGACATAGAATGCAAAATGTAATATAATGTACTTATTAAACAAGTACATTAAGGAGGCAAAAATGGAGATTATCATTAGTAATAGTACAAGCAAACCTATATATGAACAGATTACAAGCCAAATTAAACAAATGATAATGTCTGGAGAATTAAAATCTGGAGAATCAATACCATCTATGCGATCGTTAGCGAAGTCTTTACATATAAGTGTTATAACGGTGCAGAAAGCCTATGAAGATTTACAAAAAGATGGTTTTATAGAAACGACAGTAGGTAGAGGTAGTTTTGTTCGAGCTGATAATAAAGAGTATATTCAAGAAGAAAAACAAAGAGAAATAGAATCTTATTTACAAAAAGCAATAGAATTAAGCAAAGAAAATGGTATTTCTTTAAGTAAACTTATTGAACTCTTAAACATATTTTATGAGGAGGAAAAATAATATGTCAAATTATGCTTTAAAACTAACAAACATAACAAAAAAATATGATGATTTTATATTGGATAATGTTTCATTTAATGTTCCAAAGGGAAATATTGTTGGACTAATAGGAGAAAATGGAGCAGGAAAAAGTACAACACTTAATTCAATTCTTGATATAATCGAAAGAGATTCTGGAGATGTATTTATTCTTGATAGTGAAAAGAATAAAATAAGTAATGATATAAGGGAAAAAATCGGAGTTGTTTTTGATGGTAATAACTTCCCAGAAGATTTAACACCACAAAAATTAAATAATGTATTAAAAGCAATTTATAGTAATTGAGAAGAAAAGAAATTTTATGAATTATTAGAAAAGTTTTCTTTACCTAAAAATAAAAAGATTAAAAAGTTTTCTAAAGGAATGAAAATGAAATTATCTATAAGTGTTGCATTATCGCACAAAGCACAATTACTAATATTAGACGAAGCAACAAGTGGGCTTGATCCTGTTGTTAGAGATGATATTTTAGATATACTATTAGACTTTGTTCAAGAAGAAAATAATTCAATTTTAATGTCTAGCCATATTACAAGCGATTTAGAAAAAATTGCAGATTACATTGTTTTTATTCATAAAGGTAAAGTGATTTTTGAAGAAACAAAAGATAACCTTATATACAATTATGGAATTATGAAATGTAAATTAAAAGAATTTAATGATATTGAGAAAAAAGATATAATAAGGTACAGAAAAATGGATTATGGTTATGAAATATTGATAAAAAATAAAAAAGAACTAGAGAAAAAATATCCAAATGTTATTATGGATAACATAAAAATAGAAGATATAATGTTAATGTATGTAAAGGGGTGCGAGTAATATGAAAGGTTTACTTTTAAAAGATTTTTATACGACAAAAGCGAATATTTTTGTAGCATTTCTTTCGTGCATAGTAATGGCTATTGGATTATCTATTGTAATATCTCCATCAGTAGTTATTATACTTGTTGCAATACCACTTAGTATGACTGTATCGAGTACAATAATATCTGATAAGAAGAACAAATGGACACAATTTGCTATAACTTTGCCAGTAACAAAAAAACAAATAATATCAAGTAAATATATCGCTTATTTATTTTGGACAGTATTAGGAATGCTTATAGGTAGTTTAATTTGTTATATTATACTTAAAGTAACAAATAGTACAGATGAATATATAAATATGTTTATGGGTTTTAGCATTATCATATCATTATTAAGTGGAAGTTTCATTATACCTTGTAATTTTATGTTACCTGAAGAAAATTCATTGATAGGGACAATACTTGCTTATTCTATGACTTCTGGAATTCTAGCATTATTTATATATGTAATAAAAAAAGTAATAGGTGTGTCTAATATGAATTTAACATTACTTATTATTTGTAGCATTAGTGTTATAGTTTATTTAATATCTTGGTATATATCACAAAAGAAAATTAAAAACTTTAATTAAAATAAAAATCAAAGAGAGATTATTTTTATAATTTCTCTTTTTAATATTGACAACTGTGTATAATCTGTATATAATATATATATACGAGTGAGGTGAGTTATGGAAATAATAATCAGTAATTCAAGTGGTGTTCCTATATATGAGCAAATTAGAGAACAAATAAAAGCAAAAATAGTATCTAATGAACTTAAATCTGGAGAATTATTGCCATCCATAAGAACACTTGCAAAAGATTTAAGATGTAGTGTAATAACAACAAAAAATGCTTATGAGGAATTAGTGCGTGATGGGTATGTTGTAACGATTCCTTCTAAAGGGTTTTATGTAGCAAAAGTAAATCTTGATGTTGCAAGAGAAGAACAATTAAATAAAATTGAAAGTTTGCTAGATACAGTAGTAACACTTGCAAAAACAAATAATATCGAAAAAAAGACTATAACAGAAATATTAGATATTTTATATGAGGAGGAGAAATAAATGGAAAACATTTTAGAAGTTAAAAAATTATCTAAAAAATATACTGGTTTTGAATTAAAGAATATTAGTTTTGAATTGCCGAAAGGTATGATTATGGGATTTATTGGAGAAAATGGTGCAGGAAAAACGACGACTATTAAATCTATTTTAAATATAATTGGAAATTACAAAGGAGAAGTAAAGATATTTGGGCTTGATAATAAAAAAAATGAAAGAGAAATAAAAGAAGATATAGGTGTAGTTTTAGATGATATGTTCTTTCCAGAAATACTTTTGCCAAAAGATATAAATACTATTATGAAAGATGTATATAAAAATTGGGATTCTGATTTATATTTTAAATATTTGAGGGATTTTAATTTACCGAAAGATAAACAAATAAAAACTTATTCAAAAGGAATGCGAAAAAAGTTAGAAATAGCAACAGCACTTTCACATCATCCGAAACTTTTAATTCTTGATGAGCCAACAAGTGGATTAGATCCGATTGCAAGAAATGAAGTAATAGACATTTTTCAAGATTTTATTCAAAATGAAGAATGTGGAGTGTTATTATCAAGTCATATTACAAGCGATTTAGAACATATTGCTGATTATATAACTTTTATCAATGATGGAGAAATTATACTATCAAAAACGAAAGATGAACTAATAGAACAATACGGAATTGTAAAATGTACTGAATCTGAATTTAATAAAATAGATAAGCAAGATTATATTAAGTATAAGAAAACAAAATATGAATGTGAGTTATTAGTTGAAAATAAAAATGAATTTAAGAAAAAATATAATATAAATACCATAGATAAAATATCATTAGAAGATTTAATGGTCTTAATGGTGAAAGGAGAAAAATAATGTTAGGTTTAATTAAAAAGGATTTCTTAATGTTAAAAGGAAATTTTAAAACTTGGTTAATTTTATTATTTGTATATATTGTTATGGCTTTTCAAGAATTAATGAGTCTTTCTTTTTTACTTCCGTTTATGTGTGTTGTAACAATGCTTTCAACATTTAGTTATGATAGTTATAATAAATGGGACGCTTATGTTTGTTCTTTACCAGATGGAAGAAAGAATAGTGTAAGAGCAAAGTACATAGCAACATTATTACTTATTTTTGTAACCGTCTTAATAACAACAATTTTAACGATAATAATTGATTATTATCGTACTAATGCAGTAAATTTAGAAAGTATCGTAGAATCAATATTTGGAGCAATTTTTGCTACTACTTTATTACAGAGTATTATGTATCCTGCTATTTATAAATTTGGCGTAGAGAAAGCAAGAATTGCAATATTTATAGTTGTATTTGGATTTGCGTTAATTGGTGGTGTTTTATCAAAATATATTGATTTTGAATCCATTATACAGGGATTAGCATTTTTAGAAAACTATATGATGATTATTATTCCTATCATTATAGTTGTAATGCTATATATTTCCTACAAAATATCAGAGGCTATATATAATAGAAAAGAATACTAAAATTAGTAAGTTATAAAAAATTACAATTTTAGAGTGAGGTGAGTTTAATAAAAGATAAAATAAGGATAGCATTATGGATTTTTATAGTTTATGTTTTTTCTTTCTTGTGTTATACTCCAATGATGCTTAAAAAACTTGGAATAGAATTTCCAAATATGCTAACATATTTAAAATACTTTTTTGTTATTATGCCAGCATTAGTTTCTATTATATTTATACTTTGTGAGCAAAATTTAAAAAAATTTCTAATAGGCAACTTTAAGAAAGTATCGTTAAAAGAACTTTTTATATGTATGATTATTGCTTTAGTTGGTATTGTAACTACTTTCTTTTATTCATTTTTTGGAAAAATTGATTTATTTACAGATTCAATGGTGGTATTTTTAATAAATTGTGTATATTTATTTATAACTGCTTTGATTGAAGAAATTGCTTGGAGAGGCTTTCTGTTAAGAAATCTTTTTACTAAAAATAAAAAAATTAAAGTTATTATATTTGTTGGTGTTATTTGGACAATTTGGCATATTCCAATGTGGTTAATTAGAAATTCATTACCTATATTAGATATATTGTATCTTTCTATTTGGACTATGCTTATTTCGATAATTTTGGGAGTTCTATATTATGTTTATGAAAATATATTTTCTGCTGCACTATTGCATATGATTTTTAATGTATGTTTTTTAGCACCAGTGAAAAATAATAATATTGTTATAATGTTTTTTAGTATAGTGGCTATTATATTATTTAAAAACAAAAAGAAAATATCTAATAGTACCTAATAAATGATACATAGTGATGACAAATTATAAATTGAAAGTGAGTTGAAAAGATGAATATTAAATTAGTAAGACCAACAATAGAATTAAAAAGTGAAGCATTAGATTATAGACAAGAGCATTTTGACAATAACGAGTTAATTATAAATGGTAGCGAATTATTTGATAAAATTAATTCTTATGAAGAATGGTTAGAAAAAGTAAATAATAATTCTAAAATTGAAACAGTTGATCCAAACTGGGTTTTGACCGATACCTTTTTTGCAATTAGAGAAGAAGATAACAAAATTATAGGAATAATTGATTTAAGACATACTTTAAATGAATTTTTAAAAGACTTTGGTAATAGTGGTTATAGTGTTAGACCAAGTGAAAGAAAAAAAGGTTATGCTACTGAAATGTTAAGGTTGCTAATAAAATATGCAAAAGAAATTGGTTTAACAGAATTGCATTTATCAGTTGAAAGAGATAATACTCCTTCAATAAAAACTATTAGACCTGTTCGATAACTATTTTAAATTTGCAAAAACTATGTTATCCTAAGAT
>CAOJDP010000044.1 GCA_948433085.1 uncultured Caryophanales bacterium | reverse complement strand
CAATCTAACTAACTAGATCTACTTCTTACACTTTTATAGTACCAAATTACTATTTGTGCATCACTTTGATAATTTAATTATACATCTTTTTAAGACATTTTAATAGTGGTTGAAACACAAAAAATAGGCTATGGAAACATTAAAATTTCCATAGCCTATAAATATTTATAATTCTAAATCATCTTAATAATTATTTTGAATATAACTATTTTAATATCACATAGTAATTAAAATCATCATCACTTAAAATGGTTATATTCTTTTCAAACACTTCATTTTTATTTCTAATTCCTGTTATTTTTATATTTGTGTTTATATTTACATTAAAATATAAAGTACCATTATTAGATAATTGATATGTAGTGCCTAAACTAGTTACTTTGCCTGTATCACCATTCCAATCTAAAATATTTCCATTATTAACTTCGATCTTTAGATAATCTACATTTTCTAGTTCAAACACAATTGGATAACCTGGTACACTTGACATTGCCAAATTATAACTAGCAAGACCTAATTTAATGTTATCTTTTAATTCTGTTTTTTCTACTTTTTCATCTTCTGACATAGTATAGGCATATACTTTCATGGCACCTATAACATTATCTTCCAAAATATTGTTTCCTTCATTTAATGAAGCTCCTATAAAGAGTGCAAGTACAAGACATACTGGAACAATAGCATATTTTATTATTTTACTCATTTTATTTTTTTCTTTCCTTTCATATTGTAAAAGTATTTGTTGTTTCATTTTTTCACTACTAAATTCTTCTTCAAATACCTTTTTCATCATTATTTTGTTAGACATTTTTCTCATCTCCATTCTTCATAATAAATTTGAGTTCTTTTAATGTTCTATACAAATAGTGTTTCACATTTGACTCACTTATATTTAATTCTATCCCAATATCCTTAATATTCATATCTGTATAATAATAAAGATAAAAGATTTTAAAGATAATAACCTTTTTCCTTTTGAGATAATTCCATATAAATTTTAAATCTTCCTTTTTTATAAATTCTTCTTCTAAATAAACATTATCAGGAATAGAATCTAACAAAAGAAAATCATCTTTTTTAGAAAATAAAGATACTATTTTGGCTTTATAATTAAATCGATAATACTCATTAACTTTATTTTTAGTAATTCCTAGAATATAAGCATTACCTTTATTAAAAGATTTATCTTTTTGTAAAATCTTTAATAGTTCTAAATAGACACTTTGAACAATATCTTTAATATCTTCTGCATTAGAACAATTACAAATAACATATTTTAAAACATTTGAATAAGATCCATTATATAATTTATCAAATTTATTTAAGGTTTCTTGATCGATCATTTTGTTCACCTCACTATTATAGTTGAATATTTTGAAAAAAAGTTCCAAAAAAATTAGAAAAAGTAAATTATTTCTAATCTGCTCACCATTGTATTAAGTATATTTTATCATGATTTATAAAATAATTTTTTATATTTTGGATTTAAAATTAATCCATAATTTTATTACTATAAGAATTATTATCTTGATAAAATTTATTCAAGCTTTCATCTGTTTTTACATCATAATTTTTTCTAAAAACCATATTCGCAAAAAATTGTTCTAATAATTTTTTTTGAATGTTTTCTCTATAAATGATTCTATTTAATTTGCTATCCATGTCTTTTAACATATCATATTTTGATTCCATATTTACAGCAGTTTTCAAACATTTTCTTATTGCTTCTGCTTTACTTTTAATCTTATTTTCTTTCATATAATTTTTGAGTAATATACTTTCATCCTCATTTAATAATACACTAAATTTCATACTTAAAATTCCTCCTTTCTTTAAAAATAGTTAAAATTTTTATAACAACAGGATATGTGAATGCACCACGAAACTAATAAATCCTTTAAAATAAAGGCTTTATCAGTTTCTTTGTTGCACCAACAACACTTTTCGCACTTGCGAAAATCACCTTTTTTGACCTTTTTGTAGTGGAAATTCTTCAAGAAACCTTATTTATCCCTTTACTTATAAGGATTTTTGAAGAACCTTTTTTGAATCTATCTCCAATTTTAAGCAATTTAATCGTTTTTCATTTCAACTAAATTATTTATCTCATCTTCATATTTTTCTTCTATAACTTTTGGAATAAACTCTAATATTTTTTCCTTATCATTATGAAAATATTCCATTAGTTGTGGCATTAAAAATTTAAAAAAATAATTCATTTTATCAACCCCCTCATAAATTAAAAAGAGATATATTTCTATACCTCAATTTGTAATATTGTAAACTTATTCTTTTCAAATTTATTCTTTTTTTCTTGTGGAATGATTTGTATTATTTCATCATGTTCATACTGTGTAATATCAAATAATTCTGCCTGTATTGTTGTTTCTTTGATGTTATAAAAGTTTCTTAATGTATTAACATAGTTTTTAGTTTCTTCATCACTTTTTGTATTAGATAAAATAATATCTCGATCACAGGTATCTACTACCATATCAAAACAATCATTTCTAAACATATACCCAATATTTTCTATTTCATTTTTATTAAATATGATATTTAAAATAGAAACATTATGGTTATTATCACTACTAATTTTTATTTCATCAATGTATTTGTTTATGATATATTGTTTTTGTTCTTGGCTCAATTGATTCCATAAATTATGTTCTTTTACATACTCTGATTTCATTTTTAGTTTTTCTATTTCTTTTACATTGAAAAATAATAGGGCATCTTGTTTATGGTTATTACTTTGTTTTAATTCTTTTAAATGTACAGTTTTTAGTTCTATATTTTTGATTTCTTTTTCTAAATAATGAAGTTCTTTTTCAAAAACTTTGGCAGCAATATCTCCATCCATAAATTCTTTTTTTATTCTTGTTACCTTATCATTTAGTTCAACTTTCATTTTTTCGTATTTAGTAATTTCTAGTTCAATATCTCTACACATTGATGGCTTAAATGAATTATCAACGATAAGGAAAAAGTCTAACATATCATTTAAGAATTTTAAGAGTTCTTTTTCTATTTTCTTTTCACTAATTCTTTTCTTGCAACAATTACATTTATAATAAATGTGTTTATCTCCTGTACCACTTGTACTAGATTCTCCACCCATGATTTTATGACATTTAGGGCAAAGTATCTTTTGCATAAAAATATAAGTTCTTTTTCGTTTAAAGTTTTTGAGATTCTTTTCTTTTCTCTTTTGTACACACTCAAATGTAGTTTTATCAATAATAGTTGGTACAACATTTTCAAATATTTGAGAATTCTTTTTATCTTTTTTACCATGTTCTATATTACCAATATAAATTTTATTGGATAATATCTTATCGACAGTAGTAGTTGCCCAATGTCGATTTAAAACATTTTCTTCATTAAATTTCTCACATATATAACATACTGATGAATCCTCTAAATACATATTGAAAATTCTTTTTACTACTTCTGACTCTAAGTCATCAATCACTAATTTTTTGCTTTTTCCTTTTTTAGTATATCCAAGTGCAGGTTTTCCTGAAATATGACCCTTTTTAGCGGCTCCTACAAGTCCAAACTTTGTTCTTTCACTAGTTCTTTCTATTTCAAGTTGTGCAAGTATTGTAAGCATTCGAATAAAGAATTTGCCATTAGCATTTTCTGTATTAATTTCTTCAGCAACACTTTCTAAATCACAATGATATTCCTCTAAAAGAGTACAAATCGTTTCCAAGTCTTTAATAGAACGAGTAAGTCTATCTAGTTTATAGACAATGATTTTATTAATTCTACCATCTTTCATATCTTGTATCATTTCTTGAAACCTTGGTCGATTTGTATTTTTGGCTGATACTCCTTCTTCACGATACACTTTATATATTTTATAACCTTTAAATTCACATAGTTTTCGTAGTCTATCTTCTTGTTCATCTAAACTATGACCAAATCTACTTTGATCCTCCGTTGAAACTCTAGGATATAGACCACAAATGATTTCTTTTTCTTCTTTCAATTTCTCACTTTCCTTCCTTTTTATTTTTTTAAAACGAAAAAACACAAGAGAGAGATTTCCCTTGTGTAAACTAAAAATATAATGTTAGTTATTAAGTTCATATATGATAGATTTTTCATCTATCATACCAAGTTTAGCACTACCACAACGCAAAGTCTAGGCAAAAAAGTGGCAAATTTCGTGCAAGATTGTTGCAAAAAGTATGCAAAAAAGTTGCAAATCCCTATATCAATACATTTTATTCATTGTATTTAATATACTGATATATTTGGTTATAGATATAATAGCATTATCACTAGGAATATATATTTTATCTTCATCATTATAAAGTAGAGCAATTAAAGTATAATGATTATTATTAACTATAATCTTATATGGCTCTTGTACACTTAAATTCGTTTTATCAAATTTAATCAAATGTCCATCTATAAATTCAACTTCTAAGTTTCCCATACTAACTTTCATTTTTAGTTTTTTCTTAATTTCACAAGGAAATTCTAATGTTTCTATGGTCGTTTTCATAAAAATTCATCAACTCCTTTACAACAATGAAAAAAGCCCATAATATCAAATACTATGAACTTTATATATGTAAAATCGCTTAAAGTGCGACTTTTAACCTCAATGGTGCAGGTGAAGGGACTTGAACCCCCATGCCATAAGGCACTAGATCCTAAGTCTAGCGCGTCTGCCAATTTCGCCACACCTGCATATGGTGGACCCTGATGGACTCGAACCATCGACCGTCCGGTTATGAGCCGGATGCTCTAACCAACTGAGCTAAGGGTCCAATTGCTCTATTGCTTTTATATCATAACATATTACTTTATAATATGCAATAATATTTAAAAAATTTCAACGAAAAGTTTCAACTTTTTGAACTAAAATTCTATTGTATAATAGTAGTAAAAATAGAATTATATAAAATATCTTTAAAATTATGTTATATTATGAAAACGAATATAAATTCTTTTCATTCATAATGAGGTATGTTATAATTTAAAGAAAGGTGATCTATATGAAACTGTATAATACATTGACAAGAAAAATCGAAGAATTTATTCCTATTGATAAAAATCATGTAAAAATGTATACTTGTGGACCTACTGTTTACCATTATGCACATATTGGAAATATAAGAAATTATATTGGACATGATATTTTAGAAAAAACATTATCTTATATAGGGTACTCAGTTACACGAGCAATGAATATAACTGATGTAGGACATTTGACAAGTGATTCTGATTCAGGGCAAGATAAAATGGAGGTCGCGAAGAAAAGAGAACATAAATCAGCACTTGAAATTGCAAAATTTTATACAAAAGAATTTTTTCATGACTTTGATTTAGTCAATTGTAAACGACCTGAAATTGTATCTTCTGCTACGGAAAATATTGATATATATATTCAAATAATTGAAAAATTATTACAAGATGGCTATGCTTATTTATCAGGAGGAAATGTTTATTTTGATATTAGTAAATTAACAGATTATTATGTACTCACCAATCATCAAGAAGATAAAATGGTAGTGGGAGTTAGAGAGGGTGTAGAAGTAGATACTAAAAAAAAGAATCAGGCAGATTTTGCTTTGTGGTTTACAACTAGTAAATTTGAAAACCATGAATTAGTATGGGATTCTCCTTGGGGAAAAGGATACCCTGGATGGCATATCGAATGTTCTGGAATTTCGATTAAGTATTTAGGAGAAACAATTGACATTCATGGTGGTGGAGTAGATAATATCTTTCCTCATCATACGAATGAAATTGCACAAAGTGAAGCTTATTTAGGACATAAATGGTGTAATTATTGGTTTCATAATGAACATTTACTAGATGAGAGCGGGAAAATGAGTAAATCACATGGAGAATTTTTAACAATTTCATTATTACAAAAAAAAGGTTATCATCCACTTGCCTATCGCTTATTTTGTTTAAGTTCTCATTACAGAAAGCAACTTGTTTTTTCTTATAATAATTTAGATAGAGCAGAAATTACTTATAAAAAGTTGTTACGAAAAGTAAAAATGATTCAAGAAAATCAAGAAGGAGAATTACAAGAACAATTGTATCAACAATATCAAACACATTTTCAAGAAGCTTTAGAACAGGATTTGAATACAGCCAATGCTTTGACAGTACTTTATGATGTATTAAAAGAGGAAACATTAAATAACACAACCAAACTTGCATTGATTCAAAATTTTGAAACCGTTTTATCTTTAGATCTGTTAGAACGAGAAGAAATTGAAATTGATGATGATTTAAAAGAATATATTATGGATAAAATTGAAAAGAGAAATCAGGCAAAACGCGAAAAAAATTATAGTTTAGCAGATCATATTAGACAAGAATTATTAAATGAAGGAATTATTTTAAAAGATACAAAAGAAGGTACATTATATGAAGTGGAAAAGGGGTAATGTATGAGTTATGTAACTTTAGGTTATGAAAATATTTTTACTATTTTGCTTGCAATTATAGGTTTTGTTATCGTCTTGGTTGCACAAATCCATATTCATTCTGCTTATATGAAAAGTAAAGTAATTACTAGTAAAAAAAGGATAACAGGACAAGAGGTTGCTCGTAAAATTTTAGATCAAAACGGACTAGAAAATGTGTATGTAGTAGAAGTAAAGGGGATGTTAACAGATCATTATGATCCTAATCGAAAAGTGGTAAGACTATCAACAGACATTTTTCATGGAACTTCTATTGCATCTGTTTCTGTTGCTGCACATGAATGTGGTCATGCAATTCAAGATAAAGAAAATTATTATTTTATGCGTATTCGTAGTGCATTAGTACCATTTGTAAATTTTGTAAGTTATCTAGGATACTTTGCTATTATTATTTCTTTGCTTGCAGGAGTTACAGGATATCTTATGATTGGTATTTTAATTTTACTTGCAACCATTTTATTTCAATTGATTACGTTACCAGTTGAATTGGATGCTTCTTCAAGAGCAAAAGTACAGTTAGAAAAATTGCAATTAATTGATTTTGAAGAACAAGAAGATGTAAAAAATATGTTAAAAGCTGCTGCTATGACTTATGTTGCAAGTCTGGTATCGTCCATTCTTAATTTATTAAGATTGATACTAATGTTTCAAAATAGAGATGATTAAAACATTCTAAATTGGATGTTTTTTCATTTTATATTGAATTACGAACAAATGTATGATATTATTTATATGGAGTGTGGTCATATGAATGAGATAAAATGTCCAAAATGTGGTACTGTATTACAAATGAATGAAACTGATTACCAATCTGTCATTAAACAAATAAGGGATCAGGAATTTGAAAAGGAAATTTATGCGCGTGAAGAACAGTATAAAAGAGACAAGGAAAATACTGTGAAATTAACAGAAGCAAATTTATCAAAAAATTATCAAGAACAATTGTCTAAAAAAGAAATAGAAATACAAAAATTGCATGCAGAATTGCAAACAAAAGAAGAACAAACAATGAATAAATTAGTACAAGAATTTCAAGCAAATTTGAATCAAAAAGAATTGGAAATTATCGAATTAGAAGGAAAGGTCAAATTAAAGGAGGCAGAAAGTGAACTTGCAATAAAAAAAGCTATTACTGAAAAAGAAAAAGAAATAGCGTCATTGCATAATCGACTAGAAAATGATACAAATGAATTTTTATTAAAGGAAAAATCGTTAAAAGAAAGTTATGAAGAAAAATTAAGGGATAGAGAAGAACAGATTTCTTATTATAAAGATTTTAAAGCAAGGCAATCTACAAAAATGATTGGGGAATCTTTAGAAATGCATTGTAGTAATGAGTTTAATAAGTTACGCCCTTTGTTTAAAAATGCCTACTTTGAAAAAGACAATGATGTTAAAACAGGCTCTAAAGGTGATTTTATTTTTAGAGATTATGACGATGATCAAACTGAAATTGTTTCTATTATGTTTGAAATGAAGAATGAAGCAGATACCACTTCTACAAAACATAAAAATGAAGATTTTTTGAAGGAATTAGACAAAGATCGTAATGAAAAAAAATGTGAGTATGCTGTATTAGTTTCTTTGCTCGAAATAGAAAATGATTATTACAATGAAGGAATTGTAGATGTATCTCATAGGTATGATAAAATGTATGTGATTAGACCTCAATTTTTTATTCCATTAATTACTTTAATTCGAGGATTTGCTATAAATTCTCTTCAATATAAAAAAGAATTACAAATAGTACAAAATCAAAATATTGATATTTCTAATTTTGAAGAAAACATGAATAATTTTAAGGAAAGTTTTGGAAGAAATTATCGGCTTGCGAGTGAGAAATTTGGAAAAGCAATTGCGGAAATAGACAAAACAATCGATCATTTGCAAAAAACGAAAGAAGCTTTATTATCCAGTGAAAATAATTTAAGAATTGCCAATCATAAAGCAGAAGATTTAACAATTCGGAAGTTAACAAATAATAGTGTTACTGTAGCAAAGATGTTTGAAGAAATCAATAATTAGCTTATTGTAAGCTAATTAGAAATCCAATTTCTATGTGTTTTAGAATACCACAACTGAATTCATAACAAGCTTTTGCCTTTTTACAACTAACGATTCTCCATGGCTTTAAATTTGGAAAGAAAGCGATAATTGCATTGTTTTTATCTACCATAATAAGATCAATTGGTTGAAACATAAAAAAGGTATGAATACTGGAACAATTTGGGAAATAAAACCCATATGATAATTTCTTTTTTTTGAACATCATACCACATAATCTAGAGAAAAAGCTGGTGCATGGCATGCAATCGAAAAATTGGTTGTTTATTTTTATTTTCATGTAATCACCGTAACTACTATAACACATGAAAAAAGGTTTGACAAATTATTGAAAAAAGTATAATATGAATATAGAGATGATGTACAGGAGGTATATTTTATGGCAAAAGGAAATAGAGGACAAGCTCTTGTAGAATATTTATTGATTATTGGTGTAATTAGCGTAGTAGTTGTTACAGTTGTGAAATTGTTAGGTGGTTATTTACAGGATTCTATGACAAAATCTTCGTGTGGATTAGTGGATAAAGTATATGTAGAAGGGGCTAAGCCAGGGGAAGGTAAATGTGTAGATAAATAAAAAAATATTAGTTACAAAGAAAAAAAGCGATGAAGTTGCAAAAAATATGTTAGAAAGAAATATGGATATTTATACCATTTCTGAAATTACAGGTTTAGAAATAGAACAAATAGAGAAATTGAAAGTTTAAAAGCTTAAACGATTTCTACAGCAACAGGATAAAATGATATTCTATAAAATAGAAAAAAATTCTATAGCGCATTGTAGAATTTTTTATTTTTTGTTATAATGTAATTATATACAATAGAGGTGTGATGATATGAGAAAAACAAGTGGACAAGCACTCGTTGAGTTTGTTATGATTTTACCTATCTTTCTGCTAATTGTATTTGGAATGATAGATTTTGGAAAAATTATGTATCAAAAATTTCAATTGCAAAATCATTTAGATATTATAAAAAAATTATATGTAGATCATAACGAGTTGGAAATCACAAGATATTCAAATAAAGAAAAAATAAATGTTTCTTATCAATTAGATATAGATTATACAACTATCACAGTTACCAAAAAAGTAGATATTATAACGCCTATTTTAAATCATATACTCAAAAAAACATATTTTGTAGAAGAAAGTGTAATCTTATTAAATGAAAAATAGTAAAGGACAAACTTTAGTTTTATTTGTATTGTTACTACCAGTTTTACTACTTGTACTGGGATTTTTAATAGAGTTTGGATTATTACAAATTGAAAAACGAAAAATAGAAAATACGATAAATAATGCACTTACCTATGGAATGGAACATAAAGAAGAAGAAACTGTAAAACAAGATATTCATAAATTATTAATATTAAATTTAAAAACAGTGGAGGATGAAATTATAATTGAAGAAAATACAATTACGATTCAAATTACAAAAAAAGTAAAAAGCATTTTTCAAAATTTTTTTTCCAATCAACAAAACATTATTAAAATGAAAAAACGCATAAATGTAGAAAATGGAAAGCATTATATTATAAAGGAGTGATACTAAGATGTTGAAACAAGCGAAAATCATAACCGTTACATCAGTCAAAGGAGGAACAGGAAAAACAACAACAGTTCTTAACCTTGCAGGCATTTTAGAAACACGTAAAATGAAAACATTGATTATTGATTTAGATTTATATTCGGGAGGAATTGCAGTTTCATTAAACATAGAAGTAGAACACGATATTTTTGAACTTATGGATGACCTAAATAGAAATCGGTTTCATAACTTAGAGGATTATATTATCTCTTATGATGAATATATTGATGTAATTCCAGCCCCTAAAGATCCACGTCTTGCAGGAAAAATTAGTAACAAATACTTACAAGTTGTATATGCGAAAGCAAAATTGAAATATGATTGTATCTTAATTGATACCAATCACAATTTAAATGCGATTAATCTGTTAAATTTAGATTATAGCGATCAAATTTTATATGTAATTACCAATGATCCAATTGACTTAAAAAATATGCGGACTATGACATCTATTTACCAGGATATGGATAAAAAAAATTATAAGATTATCTTAAATGAATCAACTCATTTCAAAAAAGATTATTTTACACCTTATGATATTAAAAACATGATCAAAGATAATATTGATTATACAATACCTTCCTCTTTCTATATTAAAAATATCGATAAGTATGTATTGGATGGAAAAATATTGACATTAGATTCTCATATTCGAAAAAAATATAAAAAAGCTATCAATCATTATGAAAAAATAGTACAAGCTATCTTAAAAGAAGAAAAGTAGGTGAATTTATTTGAGAAAGTTTACAGAAGAATTTGACATTCGTGTAGAAAATCCTTATATTCAAAATGTAAAAGACTATGATGCTTTTCCTAATAAGGGATTGTTGGAAGAACTCAGAAATAAAATTATCCAAAACTTGATTGATCATAATATTGCAGAATCAGGAACTATGGACGATTTTATTAAAACTGAAATTGATAAAACCATAGAGGGCTATGACTTAAGTAATGTGGAACGCAGTTATATTTATAATTTAATTGATAATGAAATTAGTGGTTATGGTCCTTTAACAGAATTATTAGACGATAAGCAAATTACAGAGATTATGGTTAATGGTATAAATGAGATTTATATTGAGTTAGATGGGAAGGTTGTAAAGGATGAAAGTGTATCCTTTATTAACGATGATCACATTATTAGAACAATTCAGCGTATGATTCAACCACTTGGAAGGACTATCGATACATCGAATCCTATGGTTGACGCAAGATTGGAAGATGGGTCTAGGTTGAATGCAGTAATTCCACCCTTATCGTTAAAGGGACCTGTTTTAACAATTCGTAAATTTAAAGAAGAATTAGCTAATATTGATGATTTTTTAAGAAGTGGGACTTTAACACCATACATGGCTAGATTTTTAGAAGCATGTGTTCAAGCAAAATTAAATATCATCATATGTGGAGGAACGGGTGGAGGTAAAACAACACTTCTTAATGTATTGTCTTCCTTTATAGGAAGCAATGAACGGATTATTACAGTAGAAGATGCCGCTGAATTAAAATTAGAACAAGAGCATGTTATTTCTTTAGAAACAAGATTAACGAATTATGAAGGGGAAGGAGAAATTACTATTCGAGATTTAGTAAGAAATTCTCTTCGTATGAGACCAGACCGGATTATTGTTGGAGAAGTACGTGGAAAAGAAGCGTTTGATATGTTACAAGCAATGAATACAGGGCATAGTGGTAGTTTAACAACTATGCATGCTAATTCACCTATAGATGCACTCAATCGGCTAGAAACAATGATTTTAATGGCTGGGATGGAAATTCCAATTAAGGCTATTCGTGAATATATTGAAAATGCGATTGATATTGTAGTGCATATTCAAAGATTATCTGATGGAAAAAGAAAAGTAACAAGTATCTGCGAAGTAGCTGGTTTTGAACAAGATACCATTATAGTTAAAGAAATATTTTCATTTATTCAAACAGGAATTTTGGATAGTGGCGAAGTAATTGGAGAATTTTTGAAGTATGATTATGTTCCAAAAGTATATGATAAAATTACAAGTAGAGGTATTGATACTTTAAAAGATATATTTGAAAGATAGGTGGAAGAAATGAAAAAAATAAAAGGATTTACATTAATAGAATTGCTAGCAGTTATTGTCATACTTGCAGTGATTGCTTTAATTGCAACCCCAATTATACTAAATGTTATTGATAGAGCGAAAAAAGGGGCTATTAAAGAGACAGTAAATGGGTATATAGAAAGTATTCAAAATACAGTAGCAATTAATTCATTAGAAACAGCAGATCAGTATAACAATATATCATGTAGTTTAAGTAACGATCAAATGCTATGTGACAATGAATCAACGATTGAAGTAAAAGTTAAAGGAGATAAACTAGATAGATTTAATATTCTATTTTCAGAAAAAGGAATTATAGAAAGTGGAAAATTTAGAAAAGGAAATTATTGTGGGAACTATAGAAGAAATAAAGGTGTAGATTTTGTGAAATGTGATTCGATAGATGCATCGGAAGTATCATTTACCCCAGAAGATACAAATTGGAAAGTAACCAATGTAGAAGAGGCATTAGACGATATCAGGAGTTTAAGAAAATGAAAGAGGTAATAAAAAATAATATAGTATGTTTTCTATTAGGAGGAATATTTTTTAGTTGTCTAACTGTCTATGCAGCCTATCAATACGTAGCAAGCGAGGTTTCCTATACGCCAGCTGATAAAAGTTGGAATGTGAACAGTGTCGAAGAAGCTTTAAATCAGTTACATGATAAATATAAAGATGCAGGTAATGGATATGGAGTCAGAAGAAGGTTAGATGCGATATCTTCAACATGGGA
>CAOJDP010000043.1 GCA_948433085.1 uncultured Caryophanales bacterium | reverse complement strand
ATTTGGAATAGTAATCCTGTTGAGGTCAAAGCCATTTTAGAATTAAAGGAATGGAGTAACCCAATTTTTCAACCTCTACTTACTTCCAATATTTGGAATAGTAATTCTGATAAGGTCAAAGCTATTTTAGAACTAAAGGAATGGGATAATCCAATTTTTAAACCTCTACTTACTTCTAGTGTTTGGACCCAAAGCTCAAATGCAATTCAAAATAAATTAAAAATGTCTTGTTGGGAAAAATATAGTCATTTATTATCACCTATTATTTGGACAATTTCCAATCAAAGAATTGAACGGGCTATTGAAAAATATGAGGAATTAAATCTAGAAACATATATTTCTACTTCTAACTTACGAAAAAGCCCAATTCAAATTCAAGCACTATATGATTACTTAATTGAAAATCATTTGGATATTATCGTAGAAGATAAATTACATCCAATATTTAATGTAGCACCATCAATACTAGAAAAAAAATATGGAATTGATTTAAATTCACTTGTAAAATTGCAAAAACAGAAAGTAAAAGTATGCAATATATAGTAAGATTATTAGATGAAACTCAATTGATGGAAATGAAAAATACTTTTGAAGATTCTATTTTCTCACAATTAGATGATTATAATGTGAAATCAATTATTATTTATTTACAATTAAACGGTATCGATTTTATAGAGGATATTATAGTACAATATCTAGATTTGTTTCTAATAGAGCACAAGCAATTTATTGAAAAGTTTGAATTACTTAAAAGGAAATACCCTTCTAACTTTGTAGAAACATTAGCTTTTCACTTCAATCTACTAGATGAATTGTATTAATTGATCTCCATTTTGATGGTATAAAATTAGAATATCTATATTCTTCTAAAAAATAGATATTCATTTGAGAAACAATAAAAAGAGATAGTGACTATCTATCTTTTTTTCAGACAAAATTTAAATAGAAACATGTATCAGAATTATACAAATATTAGAATTTATTTCTAACTTTTTCTTATCATATTACTTCTATTCTTAGTAGTAATTTTTTATCCTTAAAATAACAAAAGCATCTGATTTCAACACTGGTTGATTTCAGATGCTATATCTAGCTTTGCCTCATCACAATTCAATATACTTTTTTTAGCATCACAACTTACTTTTCTATTTACTCCATGTAACCTCTTTTATACATCTTAGTTTACATATATTGTTTTAAAAGTTCATAATTGCCTTTAATCTCTTTGCGTCCGTTGATAATATAACTTGCTTTTTTCTTTTGGTCATCAATTTTTACAATGATTGAAAAAGCATCTAATTGATATTCCTTTTTAAACTGTTCCAATTCTTTCCCATACAAAATTTTTGCCATAACTTACCTCCTTGATTAAACTATACCATAGTCCTTCTTTCCTTACAAATGTCAAATTTTTTTATTTTGGCATATAAAATTAAACAAATTTTGAATAGGTGCTAGGAAAAATTGAAAAAATTGAAAAGATTATTCAATCAATTTATAAAATATTAGAAATAAGAAAAAAAGAGATACAAGTGTATCTAATCAATCATAATTCTGCGTATCTCAGGTTGATTTTCTTCTTTTGGATAGGTAATTTTTAAAATTCCATTTTCAAAAGAAGCTTTCACTTTAGATTCATTGATATCCCCTACATAAAAGGAACGACTATATTCTCCATAAAAACGTTCTTGATGAATATAATTTCTGTCTACAGTTTCCTTAAATGTATTTACAGTTAAATACCCATTATTATAGTCAATATTAATTTCTTCCTTTTGATAGCCTGGTAATTCAATTTCAATGCATGCCTCTTCTTCGGTTTCATAAATATCGGCTTTCATAGATTCTGTATCGTTACGATTTATAAAACCATTCCATAATAAATTATTTCTAAAATTCATATACTCTCTCCTATCTATGTTTAATTTATGTAATTCAATTTATAATATACTATTTATAATAAGATTCTATCATTTTAAAAGCCATTTTATTCTCTGATGATACAATATAAATTAAATAATTACCTAACTGTTTTTCCATTCGGTTTTTAAGCAATTCATATTGTTTTGAATTTTTTGTTTTCCATTCTTGTTCTAATTCTTCAAAATAATTGTGAATTTTTTGTCTGACATTGGTAGAATCTTTTGTTTTAATAATTAAATATTGTGTAGCATTATTTAATTTATCACTGATTCCAAAAAGATATTCTTCTATCATATCACTCGAAATATCCAATTTTTTTTCTACTTCTTCTTTTTCTAATTCAATCATATTTGAAAATATTTTTTTCTTTGTTTCCTTAATTTGTTCTAAAATTGTAGCACTGTTATTCCCTACAATATAAATCAGATGATTTCCATATTCCTGTTCTAATCTCGTTTCATATTGTTTTTTCTCTTCTTCCGTTGTTGCATTTTGAATAGATTGTTCAAAATAATTTTTCATGATATCTTCTATTTCTTGTTTTTTTTCTTTCTTAAATTCAATTACAATTATTTTCTGTACTGTTTCTTTTGCTTCACAAAAGAAAATATTTTCATATAACGTTTCTTCTAATGAAAGTTTTTCTTTCAATTCCTCTTTCGTATAAATGTTGTATGAATTGACATCTTTTAAAATTGTATCTAAAGAAGCATAATCTAATGTATCTAAATTAATCTCTTGTAATTTTATATTTAATTTTTCTAACTGTAACTCTTTTTCTTTGACACCACAACCTGTCCATAAAAGAAGGATGCTTATGATTAGAATCCATTTTTTTTGCATATTTATCACCATTTTTAATATTTACATTTTTGTATATTTTATACTATTTTTTTCCATATTAATAATGGTGATTTTTATGATTCAAAACTCGTTATGGTTACAAGGATTTAAAGAGAATAAACAAAAACCTAAATTAGAAAAAAATAAATTTGATATTTGTATTATTGGTGGTGGTATTGCAGGTATGTCTGTTGCATTCCATTTAAAGGATAGTAATCTCGAAGTATTACTAATTGACCAAGGAACAATTGGATTTGGTGCGACTGCTTATACAAGTGCTAAGATCTCTTATCTACAAGAACTACCGCTTTCTAAAATTGCATCTATGCATGGAGAAGAAGCTTCTAGAAACTATTTTCGATCACAAAAAGAAGCATACGATAAAATTAAAACAATAATAGATAAATATAAAATTGATTGTGATTATGTACATACCAAAGAATATATAATTGCTCCTACAGAAAAGGAAATTGTTAAGTTGAAAACAGAAAAAAATTACTATCAAAAATGGAATATCCCCTATTTTGAAACCCAATCCTTATCTTTACCAATTCCCGTTTCTTATGCATTTGGTGTAGAAAGTGCAGTTTTTCATCCTCTCAAATATCTGTATGGATTAAAAGATATAATGAAAAACAAAATTGATATTTTAGAAAATGTTTGTGCAAAAAATATAACCAAAAATCAAGATATATATTCCATTGAAACAGATATTGGAACAATTCACGCAAATTATGTAGTTGTATGTACCCACTATCCTTTCTTCATAAAACCAGGGTATATTCCCTTTAAAACACATGTAGAAAAATCTTATGTTACAGCTACCCATACCGAAAATACACAAGCTCTTTCCTGTATTACAACGGGTACTCCGCTTCACTCTGTTCGCTATCATCAGGATTATTTAATCTATGGAAGTTGTGCACATGCACTTACCAATCATTTAGATGATGAAAAAAATTTTGGAATTTTGAAAAAACGTTTGCAGGATCATTTTCAAAAAAAACCAGATTATATGTGGTTTAATCAAGATTTAATCCCAAATGATGGACTTCCTTTTATTGGGGAAACAGAAAGTGAGCATCTATATTTGGCTACAGGATTCCATACATGGGGAATGACCAATGGTACACTTGCAGGTATGATTATTGCTGATTTAATTCTTAAAGGAAATTCACCTTACAAAGAACTGTTTGCCTTAAAGCGAAAATGGAATTTAAATCGGATTGGGCATTTTTTAGTAGATGGTTCAAGATATGGGAAAATTTATTTACAAACATGCTTAATTAAAAATCCAAAATTTTATCAAAATCATGTATGTGTTACTTATGAAAATGGAAAGCGAATTGGCATATATATTGATGATAATGGTGTACGTCATAAAGTTTTAAATACTTGTCCACATATGAAATGTCATTTGGTATTCAATGAAAAAGAAAAAACATGGGATTGTCCATGTCATAGTTCTAGATTTGATATAGATGGAAATATTATCAGAGGGCCTAGTAAAAATTCCATTCAATTTTTAGAGTAATTTTTTTGCTTCACATAATCAGTAAGGTAATATCCTTTGTAATATGGTGTTACAATACGCATTTGTTCTGTAATATATAGGTATGGCTTAGGTTTAAATTCCCTAGGAATACTCATTAATTCTAAATATTCTTCCACTTGTTTATTCTCTTCAAAAAAGCATAATTTTTTCAAAGCAAAAAAATTAAACATATAGGATACTGCTTTAGCATCAAATTTTCCATAGTTCGTTATAAATTCTATCAATTGTTCAACCATTAAATCCATTGGATAATCTTGGTAGGCTACATTATCTAAATCACAAAAACAAATTTGATTTTGATAAATCATAACATTGGAGCCTGAGATATCTCCATATAAAATATCCATTGATTCCAATTGTTGTAATTTATAACGAATTTGAATTAAAACTTGTAATATTTCAGATTTCTTCATGGAAATTTGATTAAAATCACGATAACATGTACGACTATATAAACTACCAATTATTTTTCTTTGATAAGAAATTGATTTTAAAATTTGAATATCATTTATTTCTTTCAATTTTTCCAATTGATACATACCTTTTAATTTTTCATGTTTATTTTGAATTATTTGCTCATTCTTCGTATTATAAATTTTGGCGACTGTATTAGACCCAAAAATAGAAGGCTCACTATAAAGTATAGATTCTGAGCCATAATCAAATTTTCGTCTGATCATATAATGATATTGTTCTTCGGTTAATTCGATATTTGGTAAACTTTTCATACACATCACGCACATATTATAAGATGAAATGTAATACTTGTCAAATTCTATTTTGAAAAAGAAGTACATTTTTTTATATTGCTTTCTATTTTTTCATACCAAATGGATTTGCCATTTCAATTCTAAAAAGACACGTGCATCATTCAAATATTGTAAAAAATTGCCCTGAATCTAAATTTAAAATTCCTTTTTTATTTCCATGTTTACTTGTAAATTCTGCATAAATACTTACGTAATTATTAATGTTTTCAAATGTTTCAAGCGTTAGATACACATAATTCCCGTCTCGCATTGTAAACAGAAAACGCTCATTATCCACACTTGTTGGCTGATACATAATTTCTGATACTCTTTCTAAAATATCTGAATCAATTTCTTTCATTTTCATTTGAAATTGTTCATAAATTGTGTCAGGAATATAATTCAGTAAAACAGGGGCATTCCAATTTTCTTCTATTTCTCTCAAATCAAACAGAACTGTCTTTCCTGTATTTTGATTATAATATAACGGAATATTTTCATTGATTGTAAGATAGATTTCTTTTCCTTTTCTTTTTTGAATTTTTACAGATTCAATACGTGGATCTTTTTCTAATCTTTTTTTTAACTCACTCGTTAATGTTTTAAAATAAGAAGGATAAGTATCCAGTTTAGCAAGCTCTATAATCTCTTGATCGGTTAAGCGATCATTTCCATTGATATAAATATTTTGAATTGGAAGTTCTAATATTTTAATGATAATGAAGATACAAAGCCATAAACAGATAAATAATAATACAACACGGCCATAGCGAATTTTAAATCGTTTTATTTTTTTTTGTTTTATTTTCTTTTTTTGTATTTGTTTCGGTGCAGAATTGTAGGTTTTTCTTTGTTTTTGATATTTTACATTATAATGATTTGTTTTTTGAATTTGTTTGTTCTTAAAAGTAGGTTGTTTTACATTCTGCTTTTTTCTATTTATCTGTTTTTTTTGCTTCATAGATAACCCCTCATTATTCTACAATTTCTTGTTCTAATATTAAATCAATTTGATAAGTTTCTTTTACTTTTTTTTGTATTTCGCAAATTAATTGGATAATATCTTCTCCTGTTGCATTTCCATTTGTAACAATAAAATTTGCATGCTTTTCAGATACTTTAGCACCACCAATTTGGTATCCTTTGAATCCTAAATCTTCTATTAATTTTCCTACTGGTACATTGGGAGGATTTCTAAATACACTTCCTGCACTTGCATCTTCTAATGGTTGGGACATAAGTCTTCTTTTTTTACGGTCTTCTATAATTTCCATAATTTCTTCTTTATTCCCTTTTTTTAATATTAAACTTACTTCTATGCATGTATATCCTGGATGTTTTTTTAAAAAGGAAGTTCTATAATGAAAATCTAAATTTTTATTATACAATCTTTTTATTTCTAAATCTGGAGTGATTACTAAAATACTTTCTACAACATATCCCATATCACTTCCATAAGCCCCTGAATTATTGACAACAGCACCTCCAATTGTTCCAGGTATACCTGTTGCGAATTCTAGTCCTGTATATCCCATTCGAGAAAGTTTTAAAGCAAGTTTTAAAAGTGGATAGCCTGCTCCGACTATCACTTTTATATCTTCTATTTTTAGTTGATCAAATGCTTTTAAACAAATTAATATTCCTTCATAATCCCCACGAAATATTAAATTAGAGCCCCCTCCAATTAATTTATAAGATAATTTATTTTTATGAATATAATGCAATAATTCCATCAATTCTTTTTGGTTTGTTGGCTCTACTAAAACAGAGCCTTTTCCTTTTAATCTGTATGTTGTATACTTAGATAAGTTTATATTTTCGGTTATTTTACCGAATTTTTGACTTTTTAATTCTTTTATCACATTACTTCACCATCTCTTTTAATGTTTCATAAATCACAGTTGCACTATTGGGAATATCTAAATTCCCTAAATTTTCTTTCATTTGTTTTAATCTCGGTGTATCTTCCATCAATGTATCTACTGTTTTTACTAAGATATCCCCTTTTAAATCTTTTTCTTCTATTAAAAGGGCAGCATCTTGTTTGACAAAATCCATTGCATTTTTATATTGATGATTATCTGGTACATAAGGGCTTGGAATTAAAATAGATGGTATTTTTAAAGCAATAATTTCGCTTAGTGTGGATGCTCCACATCTTGTAATCATAATGTCTGCATTTTTCATCATTGCTGATTGTTGGTCGATATAGGGTACAACAAAGACGTTTTTTGGAAATTTGTTTTTAGATACTGTTTCATAGGAATCACGTCCTGTTACAAATAATATTTCATAGTCTTTGTTTTGAAATGAATTCATCGTTTTTACTAAAATATCATTCATTTTTGTAGATCCCAAAGAACCCATTACAATGTAGACTAATTTTTTATTTTGTGATAAACCATATTTTGTTTTATTTTCTTGTTTTGTGTGTTTGGCAGCTTCACTACATGGATTTCCTGTAAATATTGTTTTATATTCAGGAAAATGTTTCATTGATGTTTTAAAAGAAACGCCTATTTTTGTAACATATTTACTTAAAAATAAATTAGCTTTGCCTGGAATACTGTTTTGCTCATGAATAAAAGTAGGGATTCCTAATTTTTTAGCTGCATAGATAACAGGTCCTGTTACATATCCGCCTACACCCACTACTACATCAGGTTTAAATTCTTTTATCATACGTTTTACATCTTTGATACTTTTTAAAAAGCATTTTATGGTTTTAAAATTTTTAAATAAATGTTTTCTTTGAAATCCATATATTTCAATTGTTTGAAAAGGGATTCCTTTTTTAGGAACGATATCTTTTTCCATACGATTATGTGTTCCAATATATAAAAATTCACTGTTTGGTTCTAATTCTTTGATTTTATCCACGATGGCTAACGCTGGATAAATATGGCCGCCTGTTCCTCCCGCACTTATGATTACTCTCATGTCATCACCATCCTATATAGTATTATATCATAATTTTATGTGACCTGAGAATATTTTAAAACAGGAAAACAAGCTAAATATAGAAAGAAAATGAAAAGGTATAAAAAATTAAGGATTCATTCAAGTATATAGGGGTATGAAAATGATAGAAAAGTATAGCTTTATTCTAAATACTAGTTTCTTTCACATGTTTGTATCGATTATAAAAAGACTTTGTACTTGGGATATTTTTTTCCATTCTAATGATTCAACTTGTAGTATATTTTATTATACAAAAAAGGACATCCTATCCTTAATTTTAATTTAAATATTTATTAACACGATTCGAAAACCACTGCTACTAGAGTTATCCTCACTTCCATCGCATACAAATACGCCAGAGGTCCCAACTCCATCATTGAATGCTCCTCCACAGCGCAACCATGGATAAATTGGGTCTAAAAATATGCTACTATTATTATGCCAACTTGAACGATATACTGTAAATGATCCTAATTCGCCTGTTGCATCGCCCAAAATTCGATTACTAAATTGGAAATTATGTGTAGATGTATATTGATCATAATATTTACGAAATGCTTCATCTATATAGAAATTGGGGTTGCGATTAACGCTATGATAGCTAATATTACGATTACAGCTAGTAATTCTATTAATGTAAATCCTTGTTTCTTTTTCATATTTTTTCCTCCACTTCTATTATTGACCTATTGTTGTTTATTTATTCTATTGTATATTCTTAAGTATACTATACTTTATTTTTCTTTTCAATTATTAAAAGAGGGAGTATACCCCCCCCGTTTACAATTAGCAAATTTACGTTTTTGTAAACTATTCTATGATTTCTTTGTACTTTCCTGATATTCAAGAATAAAGATAGACTATTTTTCTATCTGTATTCATTTTAGTAAATTCTATTTTCTCAGTCAATTACATTTTAAATACTTATTCAGATATCGATTCTTCAAAGAGCATATCTTTCAGCTTTCTCTTCTTTTTATGTTTTGTTTCTATTCTATTTTTATTTTTTCCTTTTTTGCAAAGTACAATTATCAAGATTATTACAACCATAAATAGAAATAAGCTAACCCCAGCTAAAAGAATTCCAATCATCTGATACTTTTCATTTTCTTTTTCTAAAATTTCACTTTCTTCTTTTGTATAAATTTGAAGTGTATTCTCCTCTGTATTATACCTATATAAATTTTCTTTCCCTGTTTCTACATTCATTCCATAAATTAGTGCATACTTTGACGATTCTTTTAATTTATATGCTGTGATTTCTTTATCATTCAAAACAATAATGGATTTTTGATAATATTTTGGTAAATTTTTCATTTCCATTGGATATAATACTATTTTTTGAAAGGTATATTCTTGATATAAAGTATAATTATTTTCATTATAAATATAAAGACCTATATTCCCCATTTCATCTTTTAAACCTACTAAAGTGTATTTTGTAATTTCACTTGTGTAAGCAGGTACTTCTTCCTCTCCTATCTTTATCACTGCTTCTGTATAGTTCATAGGAGCTGTTAACTCAGAACGTTTTCGAACAACACTATATTTTTTGTTATCTATTTCCACTTCAATTGGATTGTATTCTTTGACATTTACATTGATAATATAAGTTTTTGAAGTTCCATTTTGTGCAGTTACTTTTACTTCAAAACGATTAGAACCTTCTATTACTTCTTTTTCCCCTAAACCTTCAACAGTTGCAGTTGCATCTTCTACAGAGCCTACAATATTCACCTTTGTTGTCCCAGGCTCCATTTCTACTGAATATTCCAAATTGTTTTTGTTAAATTCTGGATTTAAGCCAATACCTTCTACATGCAATGAAGATAAATTATTATTAGAGGACAGCACTACGACTGGTTTATTTCTTACAGTAATATTAATTGATTTTGTTGTAGTATAAGCACTTTGTGTCGAATAGTCTGCGACATCTTTAGGAATTACACTTACAGTTACTGTTCCCGCTGAATTTGCTTTCATTGTAAATGTTGTTTTGGAATTATCAATCCATACAGATGATGTTCCGCCTGATAAAATAGCACCATTAGAAGAAACAATGGAAAAATTTCCTGCCAAATCAGTTGCGTTTACTGTAATAATAACATTAGAGCCTACAATTGGCGATTGATTACTTGCTACCACTGTTAATGATCCTGCATTAATTTTTGTTGTATACAGAAAGAATGTACTAAAAATTATCAAAGCACTTGCAATTATTTTTTTCAATGATATAACACCCTTTCTACTCTATTACACTTGTATGATTCATAATATAATTTTTAATGTTGACATAATCTACAGCAGTAATCGCTCCATCTTTATTTACATCTGCTGCTAATTTATAAGCACCTGTTAGATTAGAGGTTGCCATAATACAGTTTTTCACTTGTACATAATCTACAGCGTTTACTTTCCCATCCCCATTGACGTCTCCTATTATTACAATACGGAAAGTTTTTGTTTCATCTGCTGTTGCAATTGTCAAAATATCGTTAGTTTCTAAGACAACACTATCTTTTAGTTCAATGGTTTGATTATTTTCTGTTCTTGTAATTTTGACAGAAACATCTTTTGCATTCCCTTTGATATTGGCAATCATTGCTTGTGCAGAAGTTCCTATTTTAATCCCTGATACATAATCTTCATTATAGATATATGGGGATGCTTCTATTATTTGTTTAATCTCTGATTTATGGTTTTCTTCTTCCTGTTTGGCTTCATCGTCTAGTTGATCTTTTTGACTAGTATCTACTTCTGTTGGTAACTGAATACTGTTTTGTGGCATATTTTGATATACTGGTATAATAAATTCAATTGGACTGTTTAATAGACCATCTATTTTAGAATAGGCATCATAAGTTGATCTTCCCTCTGAATAGGCTGCTTTGATATTTGTCATATATTGATGGGAAAAATTTCCATATGCATTATTCGTTACATTCCATTTTTTAAAATACAGTGTATTTTGATTTTTATTGATATAAGCTTCTGCAATATAGTTAGCTCCACCTTTGATTGCTGCTTCTATTGTAGTCCATGGTCTATCATAACTTGTAATAGGCGCCTCACTTTGAATATAACCTGATGCAAAGTTAATTGCGCATTCTATTGGATTTTTACAACTAGAGAAAGCACCTAAATTATAAACATTATAATAAGGAATATTATTAATTTTTCCTGTTCCATTTGCAGAAGCACTTAAACTTCCATCCCCTAGTACAATTTCTTGTTTTGAACTTGCGGCAAGATGTACAGGATTGATTTTATTCCCATTATAAGTGGCTGCTTCTATATATGCACCTGCATAAGGTAATAATGCTGTGTTTTTTAATACATTTTGAACGGCTTCTAAAGTTTGATATTCTGCATTATAACCCAGATTTTCAAACATAAAAATTTCTCTTTCTGTTAGAAAATTTCTAGGGTCTAGATAGTATGCTACTGTTTTTGCGTTTGCAGCATACCAGTTGTTTCCCTCTTTTACAATATATTGTTGCGTAAATGGGTCATAAGAACCTTCTTCTAGGGAGATATACATCTCTCCTTTTGATAAATCGGGTACTTGAATATAACTAATTCCTACAACACTTTCATTTTTGACTGCTTCATTCCAATCTATATTGGTTTGATAAGCTGTAAATTTCCAATTTGGATGTAATGCTTTTAAAAGTGCTAATTTTTCAAAGTAACTTTCAGGAAAGCCTGCTTTTGTAAATTCTTCTTCATAAGGTGCTATATCAATTTGCCACTGAATAGCATCTCCACATATATATCCTGTGTAAACTTTTCCTGCTTGGCTTCCATAACTAAAGTTTACTTGATAAAAATCTGTTTTGCAGCGGTTTACTGTAGAAACTACTTTGATTCCTGTAAAACTAACTGCATCTCCGTTATCTAACATATGCAAGATATTGGGTGCAACATAATCTTGTTTCATTGGATTTTCTATATTGGGCTCTTTGGTAAATGGAACATCCATTTCTACTATATATCCATTTTTGATTTCTGCTTTTATATTAGGAACTATAAAAAGAGAAAACGAGAAAATACACAATAAATATAATGTGATTTTTTTGTTTTTCATAATTTATCCCCTCTTTCCGTCAATATTTGACAGTATTCTAATATACATTATAGCAAAATTTTTGAAAAATGTATAGTAATTGAAAGGAAAAAATAGATTTGTGTTAAGTAAAAAGTAAAGTAGATTCTATTGTAATGATATGCATGGTATTAAAAATAAACTGGAGCTAAATTTATTATTCAATTGTGCCAAATAAAAAAACTTATGAAAAGTCTTTTTTGGGTGTCAATACAATACGAAAGGAATTACTAGAGTTGCCACTTCCAGTATGAAAGGCAAAAATTCCAGCAATTGTTCCAGAAGAAAAACTGCTACCACGATTAAACCAAGGAAACTGTTTAAGTATAAAATTTGTTAAATTTCCTAGCCAACTGGATTTATTTCGACCGATTCCATCTGGATTTACTTGGTATCCAAATGGTCCTAATTCTCCAGTCGCATCTCCTAAGATTCGATTTCTATAGTCTTCTAAATTGGTAGAAGTTGTTGTATATAGGTCATAATATGAATTCCAATTCTTATTGGTAAAAAAATTTGAATATAAATTGGTAATTCCACTTTGTCCATCAATTCCTATGTTAGAATTTTTTGCATATCCCATTACATTTTCTTGCATTCCACCTGACATATCATAAATTCCTGTATAATTTCCTGTAGTACTTGCGACTACACTAGATGGATTATAATAATTGATAGTGTAGATTCCATCTTGTTTTAATTGTGTACTTTCAAAACGATTTCCTGTTATACTTGTATTACTGTATCCTAACGTAGGGGATTCTTTCGCTGCGTAGCCTGTAATATATGCACTATTGTTGTTTACTCTTACACGTGTGTTACTTCCATATTCTGAATATTGGAGATAAGCTACTGCTCCCCATTCGGTATTCTTCATCATATGGCTTTCTAAGTCTCTTT
>CAOJDP010000042.1 GCA_948433085.1 uncultured Caryophanales bacterium | reverse complement strand
TCTCTTACAATTATGATACAGATACCAAACAGATTATAGCGTATTATGGAGAAGAGAACTTCACATTTACGCCAACAGGCAATGTAGAAGTATTAACGCGCATACCAGAATTCTATTACAGAAGATATCAAGATGATACTTACGAATATATTTATATTTCCAAAGAAGCAAAAGAAGGATATATCAAAAGTGAAGCCTTTAGTGTTGGTAGATATCTGATGTCAGGGGATAGTACAAGAGTACATAGTCGAAGTGGTGTTGTCCCATTAGTCGATACAACCATTACAGATTTTAGAACTTATGCAAGAAATTTAGGCGAAGAATTTGGTCAATTAGATTATCATTATTTTCTAATACAATTATTATATTTAGTTGAATATGCTGATTATAATTCACAAAATAAATTAGGACTAGGATATACAAACGCATCTAATACAGCACCTATCAAAAGTGGAGGATGTGATATGTTAGGAATGAAGTCTGGAAGTGTGGATGGAACAAACAATAGTTCCATGATTTATAGAGGAATTGAAGATATCTTTGGAAATATATGGCAATTTGTAGATGGAATCAATATCAAAGATTATCAAGTATACATTTGTTATGACAAAACTCAATATGAATCCGATAGATTTGATGGGTGTTACCAACCAATTGGTTATGTAAATTCCAATAGAAATGAACAGTGGGTTTCTAAATTAGGATATGATGCATCTAATCCTTTAATTGCATTTCCAATAGAAACTGAGGGATCTTTTAACACATATATGACGGATTTCTATCACGCAAACCCAGGGAATCGAATAGCAACTGTTGGTGGTGTTTGGGTGTGGGGAACACGTTGTGGTTTATGGTATTGGTCTTTTTATGGACAGTCTACTCTTTATGAAAGAGGCAATGGTGCTCGTTTACTTAAAATCAATTAAAAAAAACAAAACGAACAATTGTATTTTTATTTTCTAAAATCATCATTTCTTTCTAATGATTCCACTAAAAACATAAATGAGTATATAATTTATAGGAATATTAATTTCGGTAATCTACTTTCTCACTTGAATTATTTTATAAAATAATTCAAATTTCTTGAACATTTGATTATACTATATTATAATAATAACAAGGAGCGAAGAATATGGAAGAAATATTACAAGAAACAGAACTGAAAATGGAAGCAACCATTGAAAACTTAGAAAAAAGATTATTAAATATTAGAGCAGGACGAGCAAACCCTGCAATCCTAGATGGAATTATGGTATCTTATTATGGAGTAGATACCCCACTCAAACAACTTGCTACCATTTCTATTCCAGAAGCAAGGCAATTATGTATCAAGCCATTTGATAAATCTAGTATAGGATTAATAGAAAAAGGAATTTTTGAAGCAAATATTGGCTTAACTCCAAATAATAATGGTGAAACGATTATCTTAAATATACCAGCTTTAACAGAAGAAACTAGAAAAGATTATGTTAAACAAGCAAAAAACGTCGCAGAAGAAGCAAAAATTGCTTTAAGAAATATTAGGCAAATTGCTAATAATGACATTAAAAAATTAGAAATACCAGAAGACGATATGAAATTACTTCAAGATCAGGTACAAGAATTAATCAATAAATATAATAAAGTGGTTGAAAATCACTCAAAAGAAAAAGAACAAGAATTAATGAGTATCTAGTTCTTTTTATTTAGAAAAAAATATCGCTCAAATGTAGAAGTAAAATCCACATTGTAAAAGTAAAGTCCACTATCATCAAAAGATTATGATAAAAGAAGAAAAAATAGTGGAAAATTACTTTTTTTTGATTTAAAATATAAAAGAAAGCACTAAAAAGAGAAAAAAAGAGCAAGCTTCGTAGAGATCGAACGAATGAAAATCTTTTTGAATTTCATAATTCCACCCCTAAAATTGTATGATGAAGTGTATACTGATGGTGCTTATTCTGTTAGCTTATTGTTTTAACAAGGATGTAGATAAACTAACATGATTAGGTTCAATTTCATGAATACCTAATTTTTCTATGGTATCTATACCATAGAGTTTACTGAATATAGTGATTTATTATTCAGTTTTTTTCTTTTATAAGAATTCATATGGGACATAACGAGATGAATATCATTTGAGTTAAATTGTCAAAAGAAGTACCCTTTGGAAGAATTCTTCTAAGCAACTTGTGATTCACCTCACAAGAATCTTTTTCAAATGGACTAGAAGGATGACAGTAAAATATTTTTGTTCTAAGCTCTCCAGTTTTCATATCCAATTCTATTTCAGTAGGATTAGAAAATTCACTCCCATTATCTGTTAATATAATAACAAAATGGGGCTTCTTCCATATTGCCAACAAAAAAGAATTATTTTATACTTCTTCCAAAATCTATCATTAGAACAGATTGCACAAATCGAAGGAATCAGTCATCAAGCAATTAGTAAAAGTATCAAAAATGGAATTACTAGAATGCAAAGAATGTTGAAATTTGATAGTTATATCCAGTAATTGTCTAGTAAAATTTTAGGAAAAATGTCATTAATTGTCATTTTGTGGTTGCAAAAATGCATTTGAATGGGGAAATAAGTGAGGGGAAAAATTTTTTTTACTCATTTGTTTCTTTTTTTTACTGGTCTCCCTAAAAATGTCCTAAAAATATTCAAAATGTCTAGTGTAATTCCAGTGAAAAAAAGGATATGATGTAGCTGTACCGGTACAAGAGAAAGGAATGAAAAGAATTATGGATTTAACAAATCAAGTTGTAAATGAAGTAAGTGATGTAATAGATACATCTCTTGGAAATGTTGCAGTAGCGACTGAAACGGGAACAAGTAATGATTTTACTTTAGATGATATATACTTTAAAGATGCTTTTACCAAAACAGGGAATCAATTGAATCTTGAAGTCAATCATGCGAAAGTAGATTGTATAACTTCTCAAAATAATAAGTTTAGTTTAGATGAAGAAGGAAATCTGACAGTAAAATCAATTACGCTTGAAAAAGATAATAGTAGTAATTTAGATAAAAACGCTGTTTGCAATTTAATTTATCCAGTTGGCAGTTTATATATGTCTATTAGCAGTACAAATCCTACAAATTTGTTTGGAGGAACTTGGGAAAGAATTACAGGATATTATTTATATGCTGGGAATGGTGGAAATACTGCTGGAAGTAACACTTCTTCAGGACCTAGTACCAATTCTACAGGAAGTACAGCACTTACATTGGAACAAATGCCATCTCATAGACATGGAAATAATAATAGTGTACCAAATACATTTGGTTATGCGGTTATGACAACGGAGGCAAATAAATTTTTATCAAAATCAAATGAAGGTGTGGGCTCAGTTAAGGAGATGTATGATACTGGACTAAACGGTGGAGGACAAGGTCATACCCACACATTAAATAACCATACTCATACTGTTACCCCATTAAGATACGAAGTTTATATGTGGAAAAGGACTGCATAATGTTCTTTTCTAATATATCTAATAGCTAATATGAATTGGTTAGATTATTACCAAAAAATGAAGTATGAGGTAGATATTTTAGAAGTTCGATTAAAAATGATAAAACAGTATGAAAAAAATTTAGCAGATGAAAGAAGTAAAATAGAAAATACAATAGATCTTCATAGTGAGTTATTAAGGCAAATACAAATGTATCTGAATACATCTGATAGAATTGAATTCAAATTATTTAAAGAAATTGTGATGGAAGGCTCATGTGTAACCAAAGCGATTGAAAAAGTTGCTTTAGAGGAATCGAAAGATATTTCTACAGTATGGAAATATTATTATCCAAAAGTGAAGAAAAAAATTACTGAATTACAGACATTTATGATAGAAGTCAATTAAGGAGGGAAAACATGAAAGAAATAGAATTAATTGATAAGAGAAAGAAATGCGAAAAACATTTTTTACAAGAAAATGGAGAAATCATTGCTAAAATGTATGAAGAGCCAATTCATTTTCTAAAAAATGGTAAATATGAAGAAATTAATAATACCTTGATTTTAAAAGATGATTATTATATAAACCAAAGCAATTCTTATAAAGTATGGTTTGGTCTGCATCCACAAGAGGATTTCATGCATTTGGAAACATTAGATTACTATTTAAATATCAGACTTAAAAATCATGATAAATTTAGTATTCAAAAGAATCCTAATCAATCAATATTGGAGGATAGAATTTGTTATAAAAATATTTTTGAAAATATAGATTTGGATTATCAAGTTTTACCTACAAAAGTAAAAGAATCTATTGTATTGCATAACCAAAATGTAGATTTGAATGCACTAGAATTTATAATAAGAACAAATATGGAGTTAAGTATTGTTGATGATAAGAGAATTTGCGCAAGTAAGGATGGTAATGCTGTTTTCTATATGGATGCTCCTTATATGTATGATACAAATGATATTATCAATCGTAATGTACATTATCATTTAGAAAAATTAGGACAAGAATACACATTAAAGTTAATTGTGGATCAAGAATGGTTAAATAATCTAAATGTTGCTTATCCAGTTGTAATTGATCCAACAATTACGAGTGATACGAATGATAATAGTGTATATGACACTTATATTTATCCAGGGGATACAGGAATTGATAGAAATAATCGTGAGTATTTAAAAGTAGGTGTTGAAAGGGTTAGGGATGTTGATATTCCAAATAGAGCACTTCTTAAATTTGAGTTGCCAGTTCTTGGTACAGGAAGTTATGTAGTGAAATCAGAATTGCATTTAACAGGGTATCCAGATCTTACAGATACACATGAAAGTGAGTTTATAAATATATATCGTGTGACAGAAAATTGGAATGAAGCAACTGCTGATTGGAATACAATGCATGACAAATTTGATTCTAGTAAAATTGAAGGAACATTGGAAAGTATTCGTAATTATCGTTTAGAAGAAGATGGAAGTATTCGCTTACTTGGAACAGTATGTGATATTACTAGTCTAGTTCAAAAGTGGTATACGGGAACATCTAATTATGGTATTCTGTTAAAGACGAATAAAGAGCAATATCAGAATGCTGCAGTTCGTAATGTCATTCCTATGTTTTTTTCAAAAAACAATCAAATAAATGGGAATCCGAAACCACTTTTAGTTGTTGTTTATAGAAATCAAAATGGATTAGAAAATTATATGGATTATAATAAGCATAATTTTACACAAGGAACAACTTATCATAATACCTATAATGGAAATTTAACAGGTGTATTTGATATTGGTGCAACGATTGGTGGTAAATTACCTATTAGTTTAAAATTAATCTATAATACAAATGATGTAGTTTTAAATCAAAATCTTGGATATGGAATTGGCTATAGACTCAACTTATTACAAACAATTAAAAAAGAACAAATTGATGATAAAGATTATTTGGCTTATGTAGATGAAGATGGGACTATCCATTATTTCTTAAATCAAAAAATTAACTTTGATCCAAGTCATGGTTTTGAAACAGAGGATGCTGGAAATCTTTATTTTGATGAAGATGGATTAGAATTAACAATAGAAAGAAGTTCCGATGATTTATACTATATAATGAAAGATAAAAATGGTAATCAAAAAAAATTCGTAAAAAATGGTGACTATAGTTATTTAACAGAAATGAAAGATGTGAGTGAAAACAAAATTAGCATTACTTATGATAGTAGTCATAGAATTACAAAAGTAATAGATGCAAATAATCAAATGATAAGTATTAATTATGGAACTGATTCTATTGTAGTAACAAGTCCTGATCAAGAAGTAGTTTTGTATCATAAAAATTATCAAATAACAAGTATTGCAAGTTTATTAGGAACAACATTTTTTACCTATAATAACCATTTAATTTCTAGTATTACAGATGTAACAGGTAAGAAAATTGTTTATACTTATTATGAACAAAGCCCATATAAAATTAAAAGAATAACAGAATACGGATTAAATAATAAAAAAGGAACGTTTTATGAAATCCTTTATGGTTTTAATGCAAGTACAATTGTAGATTCAAAAGGAAAACTAAAAACTATCACCTTTAATTTTTCTGGAAATCCTGTTTCAATAGGTAGCTTAAAGAATCATAATGATATTGCAAGCGCATATGGAATCAAAACAGAGTATGGTGAATCTCATTATGGAATAGATAATCATGTCAATAAATTATTAGAAAGTCAAATTCCTCTTAAATATGTTAAAAATCATATAAAAGATTCTAGTTTTGAAAAACAGGAAACAGATTTTATTGCAGATGGGGATTCCCATGTTGTAACATCTACAGATTGTGCCAATAGTGGAAATAGAAGTTTAAAGGTGCAATTAGGAACAGGTGCATATCAAGGTGCTTATAGAGAAATAGTTGTGCCTAAAGGAAATTACTACACTTTAAGTGCTTATGTGAATGCCTTATACGAACCTATGCATATGGGATTATATTACACAGATAAAAATGGAAGAACAATAATGGAAGTCAGTGATAATGTAGCACCTAAAGAGAAAGGAAATTTTGAAAGATATGATGTGACAATCTTTTATCCGAATGATGCTACTAGTAATCTATATATTGGATTTTTTGAAGGAGAACTTTATTATATTGATGATATTCAATTAGAGGAAGGACAAGTAGCGAACTCTTACAATATTATTGAAAATTCAGATTTTTCAGAAGGATTATCTTCTTGGAAGTTAGATGCAGCTAACATCAAGGATGGTACTGATGTATCTACTGATAATATTTTTGAAGTGGTAACCGTTCAAAATAACCAAAGGGCTCTTAAAATCAATATGAGTCCAGAGTTATCTACAAGTTGTAGACAAAATTATAATATATCTGGAAAAGTAGGAGATGTATACACCATATCTTTTTGGTACAAAAATGAGGGACTTGTTTCAGAAGAAGGTATGGGTTATCTTACTTATAATAATATTTTGTTTGGTTTTATGCCAATAGATCCAATTGGAAGCGATGAAATTTATAATAAAACATTAAATCCAAATGAGGAAGAATGGCAATATTTTTCCTATACATTTATTGCACCATGGGATTTTCATGCAATCAATATTAGTTTTCTTCAAGCAAAAAATGCAAATAGTTGTTACATTACGAATTTGAATTTATTCAAGGACGTAAGAAGTGTAACTTATGATTATGATGAGAATGGAAATGTTATTTTATCAAAAAATTTGAATAATGATTCTAGTTCATTCAAGTATGATAAAAACAATCAATTGATTGGTATGACAAATCCAAGAGGCCAAAATTTTACATTTGAATATGATAATCTAGTTACAGATAGAATTTTAAGAGGGGTATCAGAGACTGGAATATCAAATGAAACAGAGTATGATTCATTTGGAAATCCAATTATTACAAGGATTATTAATAGAGGGCAAGTAAAAAAGATAGATAGTGGTACTTATCAAATCAGGTTAAAAGGAACTAACAAGTGCATTCGTTTGCTTGATGGAAATATTTCTTTAGTGAATGATATTTGTTGTCATGATAAATGGAGATTTGAAAAAGAAATTATAAATAATAAAATCTATTATAGAGTAAAACACAACGTAATTCAAAAATATTGGAATGGTGTAGATGGAGGAGTACTATTTACAGAATTAAATGGTGATAATTCTTTATTTGCCCTAGAAAAAAAGAAGATGGAAGTTTCTTAATTCAGTGTAAAGCAAATAATTTATATTTATATAACAATAAGGGCATCCTAAAGTTGGATTCTTTAGAAAATAAAGATCAATTTAATTTTGAATTTTATTTAGAATCGATTCCTAATTCTATATTTATTGAAAATAGTGCAGAATATACAAGTGATGGAAAGTATATCAAAAGTGTCACAGACACAAGATTACATAAAACAGAGTATAATATAGATTCAACAACAGGTCTTATGAATTCTGTTACGAATGCCAAAAAGCAAACTACAAATTATAGTTATAATGATAAAAGACAATTAACTACTGTTACCACTGGAGATAGAAGTGTAGTATATCATTACAATAATCAAAACTTATTATCTAAAATTACTCAAGAAAATAGAGTTTATAACTTTGAATATGATGATTTCTTAAATATGAAATCGGTTAAAATAGGAGACAATATTACCTTAATTACAAATGTTTATGAAGAAAATAATGGTAATTTAATATCTTCTACTTATGGAAATAATGATTCTATTACATATGAGTATGATGAATTTGATCGTATTAAAAAAGTAAATAAAATGAATGATAGTTATGAATATTTCTATGGAAATAATGGTGATTTACTAAAAATAAAATCTAAAAATAATACAATCAAATATACTTATGATTCTGGTAAAAGATTATATGAATATATCAATAGTGGTTTTAAAATAAAATATGGATATGATTCTAATGATAATATTATTAGTAAAAAATATGTGTTAGACAATATAGAACATAATATTGAAAATATCTTAGATGATGATGATATCCTTACGCAAACCAATTTTGATTCTGAAAAAACAGTCGTGTATTATCCAGACAATATAGGAAGAATTACTGGAAAACGTATAGGAACTGGAAATGGTCTAACTAAATATGAATATGTAACAAATGGAAAAAGAACATCGTTATTGATAAAAAGTGTAGATAATATGGGTGATATTTATTCCTATAAGTATGACAAATTAGACAATATTACGCATATTTATCATAATAACAGATTAGAAAATAGGTATTATTATGATGATTATAATGAACTTGTAAAAGAAGATAATTATGTAATCAATAAAACAATAGTGTATGTGTATGATAAACTGGGCAATATTTTATCTAAAAAAGTATATACATTAGGGAAAGATGATTTAGTTGCACAGGATACTTATGAATATAGTAATTCAAATTGGAAAGATCAATTAACTAAATTTAATGATGATGTAATTACTTATGATGAAATAGGAAACCCTCTTACAATAGGGGATAGTATCACATTAGATTGGATCAATGGAAGGCAATTAAATAGATATACAGATTCTAATCATACAATAGAGTATCAATATAATGAAGATGGAATTAGAACTTCTAAAACAGTTGATAATATAAAAACTGAATATTATGTAGAAGGAACATCAATTATATTTGAAAGAACAGGAAATAATGTGATATACTATTTACGTAATGAAACAGATGGTTTAATTGGATTACAATATAATAATGAAATTTATTATTATATGAAAAATGCTCAAAATGATATTATAGGAATATTAGATAGTAATGATAATGTAGTAGTAAGGTATACTTATGATTCGTGGGGCAATATAGTGTCTATTACAGATAACGAAGGTTATGATATATCAAATGATAGCACTCATATAGCAAACATCAACCTATTTAGGTATAGAAGTTATTATTATGATTCAGAAACAAATTTATATTATCTAAATAGTAGATATTATAATCCAGTATGGGGAAGGTTTATTAATGGAGATTCTTATGGTGGAGAAATAGGTGGGAATCTATTATTGCATAATGTGTATGCGTATACATTAAATAATCCTATTAATAACGTTGATAGTAATGGAAAAATTCCATTTGCTATACCTTTAATTCCAGCTATAATAGGATGGGGAATTGCTATTTATGCAGCTTCAAAGGCATTACCATCAATAGTGGCGGGAGTTGCGGATGTAATAAGTAATCCATTTCTAAATCCACCAAAATCACATGTAAAACCAAAAGAAGATACAAAAGCAGATGTACAAGTAAAACCAGTAGTACCATATGCTCCAACATATGAAGAGCCTAAACCATGTACAACAGCAAAGATTGTAGGCGGGGATGTAGCAAGAGGAGATAGGTTAACAATTCTTGAATCGAAAAATTATGTAAAATTTGGTGGAGATGTAATGTGTGATAATAAGAATTCAGCTTTATCTGTTGCGGTGCATTTTGATGATTATTTTTATCATAATCCACATCGCAATGGCGCAACAGGATATTATCCACATTATCACCCATGGGATGGACCCAAACATCCACATATATGGTTTTATCCTACCTCATAAGAAAGGAAGAGATACCAGTGTTAGTGAAAGAAAATATTAATGAAAATATATATGAAAATTTATTAGGTTATTCATTTTCCAAGTGTGATGTTATATCATTAACTAAATATTGTGATCAACATTCACAACGTCATGATAGGACTATAAAAATTATTTTATCTAGGAGTCATTATACAATAAATGATATTGTCGATAATTATTCTGAAAAATTGATAGAGGAAATGTATAATCATTTTATAAATGATCCTGTGATTTTTGATGATGAATTTAAAAGTAAATATGAACTAAATGATAGGGAAGATGATAGAAAAGATATAGATGGACAAATTTATCTAGATAACAGACAATCACGCATATGGCATGCACTTGGATTTACAGTTTATAACGCACTGAGTGATAGATGGGCAGAACAATATAAAAATAATATAATTATTAAAAAAGAAAAGAATATATCTGATATTGATTCTAATTTAATTCCATATACTAACATCTATTATATGAAATTAGATAAACATATAAAACAAGAAATTTTGAACAAAAATTCAATTTATGATTGGTGTTTTCCAACATCATTAGAAGATTTATGTTTTTATAAGAATGGTTACTGTTGGTTATATTCAGTAGCGCATGAAGAAATATGTGATATATTTTGTGAAAATGAAGAAGAATATGAATATTTAAAATCAATAGGAATAAAATTTGTAGATGATAAGTTTGTTCCTACTCCAAAGGAACAATTAATCTATGAAAAATACTAAGAATTTAGAGAAAAATCTAAGTTCTTTTTGTGTTTGAAAGAATAGGTAATAATGTGATATATTATTTATGTAATGAGACAGATGGTTTAATTGGATTACAATATAATAATGAAATTTATTATTATATGAAAAATGCTCAAAATGATATTATAGGAATATTAGATAGTAATGATAATGTAGTAGTAAGGTATACTTATGATTCGTGGGGTAAGATAGTATCTATTAAAGATAATAATGGTAATCAGATATCTGATAGTAGTCATATAGGAAATATCAATCCCTACAGATATAGAGGTTACTATTATGATTCAGAGACAAATCTTTATTATCTAAATAGTAGGTATTATAATCCAGTATGGGGAAGGTTTATTTAGGTGCGAATAAAGATATAAATAGCTATAATTTGTATGCTTATGTAAGTAATAATCCCATAAATATGATTGACCCAAGTGGACAAGTTGGCATAATATTAGGCTGTGTAATTATTGGAGGAATTGCAGGTACAATTGCTGGTGGAATAGTAGGAGCAGCTAAGTCAAAAACGAAAACAGGTAAAGTAAAAACATCAGAGGTTATTAAGAGTGGAGCTGTAGGTGGGATAGGCGGAACACTTTTAGGCATTGCAGTAGGTGCACTAGGATATGGAGTAACAGTATTATTAAACCCTCAGACAAGAGATGCTGCTCAACAAGGCTATGATACGTTTGCACAGTTAAAGGAAAATTTACCAAAACCAGCTCCAGGTAATCAATATCACCATATAGTAGAACAGAGTCAAATAACGAGAAGTGGCTTTGATCCAAAAATGGTACATAATGTAAATAATATTACAGAAATTAGCAAAGAATTGCATTATAAAATAAGTGGGTACTATAGTAGTATACCAACTAACATTGAAACTTCAGGAATGAGAGTTAGAGACTATCTTACAGGACAATCCTTTGATTCACAATATGAATTTGGAATAAAAGTAATTGAACTATTTAAAGATAAGTAATTAAAAAATACTAAATATTGCAATTTTTAAGTGAAGGGAAGGAATTAATAATGTATCAAGAGAACTTAACGAAGGAAGAATTTATAAGTAAATTTTGTGATTACCATAATCAGGCAGTTGAAGCTATGAAAAGCAATAATTATAGGGAAAATAATCGGTTGTTGAAGAAAAGAAATAAAATGATTAATCAATGTAATAAGGAATCCTTCTTTAAACAAGCACTTTTAGAATTAATGGCAAATAGTAATGTGGGAATTCAAGGAGCGGCAGCCACTCAATCTTTAAAGTATCGTTACCATATCGAACAAAGCCTAAAAACATTGAACAAAATTATGAAAATGAAAAATGCAGGTATATATTCGCTAGAAGCAGAAATGACGCTAAAAATGTATTATGGTGAAATTCCTAACAGAAAATTGTAGAGTATTAAAAGAATTAAGATGATATAGTAGCCTATGCAGCTTCAAAGGCATTACCATCAATAGTGGCGGGAGTTGCAGATGTAATAAGTAATTCATTTCTAAATCCACCAAAATCACATGTAAAACCAAAGGAAGATACAAAAACAGATGTACAAGTAAAACCAGTAGTACCATATGCTCCAACATATGAAGAATCTAAACCATGTACAACAGCTAAATTTAATCCATCTAAAACGGATGTTATACCAGGCGAAAGATTGACAATTTCTGAATCTGTTAACCATGTAAAATTTGGCGGAAATGTTATATGTGATAATCAAAGTTCAGCCTTATCAGTTGCAGTTGAGTTTGGTATATTTATTGGACCAGAAATTGATTCTAATAGAAAAACAGGATATACATACTATTACCATTATCATCCAGATAGAAACTCTCATCGTCATATTTGGTTTTATCCTGCTATAAAAAATTAGTTCAATATGTTAGAATGGAGAATTTTAATTATGAGGGTAAAAGGAAAAATAAAAAACAAACAATATGAGAATTTGATTAAATATGCTTTCCAAAAAAATGATGCATTAATGTTTATTTTTAGAAAAGACGGCTTTTCTGCCAAAGAAATACAGCAATTAGACAATACATATAAAGAATTAAAAGAGGAATTAAATCAATCATTTATAAAAGAAAGAAATGGTAGTTATTGGGTGTTTACTAAAGTGGGAAATTTCCAATTAGGTCTTTCTGAGTATAAAGATTCACCAAATTTTCAAAATCTGTTTATTATATTATTTTATAAAACAACTTTAAAATTAGAAAACTATTTATTATCTAACGCGTTGTGCTAGTTGAAGGATAAAATATCAGAAATATGAGTAGAATTATTA
>CAOJDP010000041.1 GCA_948433085.1 uncultured Caryophanales bacterium | reverse complement strand
ATCATATTTTGAATGATTTTTCTATTTTTATAATTTAACTAGCACAACGCGTTATCTAATAAAAATCTATATATGTGGTTAAACCCAAATTTCCCAGAAGATATTGCATTTTTTAGAAATGGCTATTGTTGGTTATATTCAGTAGCACATGAAGAAATTTGTGATATATATTGTGAGAATGAAGAGGAATATGAATATCTAAAATTAATAGGAATAGAGTTTGTAGATGACGAATTTGTTCCAACTCCAAAGGCAGAACTGTATTATGAAGAATACTAAGGGGCTGTCGCGAAATTAAATAATTTTGCTTAAAACCTCTTTTAGAATAATTTAATTCCTTTATTTTAAAGGAAAAATAAAAAAGGGATTATCGTAAATTAGTTACTTTGCTAATTTTGCGACAGCCACTTTTTATATTTGAAAGAACAGGTTCGAATGTGATATACTATTTACGTAATGAAACAGATGGTTTAATTGGATTACAATATAATAATGAAATTTATTATTATATGAAAAATGCTCAAAATGATATTATAGGAATATTAGATAGTAATGATAATGTAGTAGTAAGGTATACTTATGATTCGTGGGGCAATATAGTGTCTATTACAGATAACGAAGGTTATGATATATCAAATGATAGCACTCATATAGCAAACATCAACCTATTTAGGTATAGAAGTTATTATTATGATTCAGAAACAAATTTATATTATCTAAATAGTAGATATTATAATCCAGTATGGGGTAGGTTTATTAATGCTGATGGTATTATAGGTGCTAATAAGGATGTAAATAGTTATAATTTGTATGCTTACTGCAGTAATAATCCAATCAATAATGTGGACTTTAGTGGAAATAAACGACTAAGAGATATTTTTATAGATTTTGGGAAAGGAATAATTAAGGCAGTCGAAAAAACAATTATTGGTCTATGTACAGCATTTACAAATCCTATATATCCCACATCATCGCAATTATTAGCGCATTCATTGCAATCAAATCCTTCTGATGTATATTTGGGTGGAAATTCTACAACTGCAAAACAAATAAAAAACTCAAGAGAATTTCAGGATGCTATAAATACAATTGTAAGTGAGAACTATAATTCTACATTAAGTAATTATAAAAAAGGTATTATTTTTGAAAATGACATGGATTTAAAGTTGTCTTTACATAATGCGAATATGAGTGTATCTGGGACTTTAAATAATGGGTTAGGAAACTTATCAGTAAAAATAACTGACAAGTATGATTTTATAAATAATCCACTTGAAAATTCTAAAGGAATTAAAAATTGGAGTATAGATGCAATTAATAATATGGCATGGGGAGCGCAAGAAATAGGAACAATTAGTAATTTTTATGTTACAGTAGAATTTGATTATTGTGTAAATTACAGATAAAAAGAAAGGTGGCAAATTATGGGAAAAACGAATTGGAAATTTATTGGGGGAATGTTTCTCCTAGTACCAATCACAGCTACCATATGTATTGCATACGAATATTTGAAACCTCATACACCAAGATATACAATTTATGATATTAGTGAGCACAAATATTATATATCAGAAAGTAATAGTTCTGGAAAAGAAGAGTATATGTTAAGAAAAACTGATAACAAAAATTTTTGTATTCCGTCATGCTCTAATTGGCTTCAAAAATTTCGTATAGATGAAGAACAATCAATTATATATATGATTACTGCAAAAATTTCAGGTATTGAACCAAATATACATTACGATTTTGAATATAATATATTAAACTACAAAACAGATGAAATAGAGCAGTATACTTCACTGAATGAAATGAATGAAGAACTTAGAAATGTTTTTGAAATGAATGATGGTTGGAAAATTCCATCTTATGAAGATACTAATCATCTTTGGTAATTAAAATAAGATGACTAAATGACAAACTATTTAGTCATCTTTTTATGTATATTTAGATCATATAGGATTAATTGGTAAACCCCTTTATTATTGATTTAACGTATCAATAATAGTGGAGATATTTATTCTTACAAGTATGATAAATTAGATAACATTACTCATATTTATCATAATAATATGTTGGAAAATAGATATTTACTTATGATGAAATAGGAAATCCACTTACAATAGGTGATACTATTACATTAGAATGGATGAATGGAAGGCAATTAAATAGATATACAGATTCTAATCAATAGAATATGAGTACAATAAAGATGGAATTAGGACATCTAAAACAGTGAATAATGTCAAGACAGAAAAAATATCCTATCTAGAATATTACTGATTAGTTCACATCTTAAAGTATACATGGTATAATAAAAGTGGATGTGATGCCTATGACAAAATTACTTGTAATGCCAGCAAGTCTCGATATAGATGATGTAATTGAACAAGCAGATGCCTTTCTATTTGGGTATCAAGATATGAGTATGAATTTTTTAGTCACAATAGAGATGGAATATATTCAATCTATTTTGCCAAAATTAAAAAGCAAAAGAAAACAACTATTTGTTGCATTGAATAAAAACTTTCATAATTCAGAACTTCCAAAATTAAAAAAAATTATGCAGGAATTAGCACAATTATCAATTGATGGAATTTTTTATTATGATGTTGCTGTTGTGCAATTAAAAAAAGAAGCAAACATAGATTTACCACTTATTTGGGGAGCAGAACATTTGACAACAAATTACGCAACAATGAATTATTGGAATACTTTTGGAGTAGATATGGTTTATGTATCAGGAGAAATTACAAAACAAGAAATATTGGAAATTTATTCGCAAACAAAAATGCCTTTGATTGTTCCTATTTTTGGATATTTACCAATGTTTGTTTCAGAACGTCATGAAGTAAAAAACTATTTAAATTATTTTCATATACAAGATAACTCTAAAATTTATTATATGGAAAAGGAAGGAAAAAGATATCCATTAGTAGATAACAAACAAGGAACATTTGTTTATTCTAGCCATATTTTAAATGGCTATGCAGAATATCTAGAATTCAAAAAAATAGGAATTGACTATGTATTATTGAATGAATCTTTTATTCCTAGAAAAAAATTTATTCAAATTTTAGAGCAGTTTATAGAGGAAAATGGAACGGATGAACAAATTGATTTTTTGTGTGACCATAACACAAACAAAGGCTTTTTGTATAAAGAAACAGTATATCAGGTGAAGCATTATGAAAATTAAAAAACCAGAATTATTAGCACCAGCAGGTGATTTAGAACGACTCAAATGGGCTATTTTATATGGCGCAGATGCCGTTTATATTGGGGGACCTTCTTTAGGGTTAAGAGCCAATGCCAAAAATTTTACATTTGAAGAAATAAAAGAAGGATGTCAGTTTGCACATACGCGAAACAAAAGAGTGCACGTAACTGTCAATATTGTTTTGCATAATCAAGAAATTGGTCAAGTAAAAGCATACTTAAAAAAGTTAGAAGAATGCAATGTGGATGCAATTATTGTAAGCGATCCTACAATTATACAGATTGCGAAAGAAAATACAAAGTTAGAAATTCATCTATCAACACAGCAATCTACACTCAATCTTGCTGCCTGTAAATTTTGGGAACAACAAGGAGTCAAACGAATTGTCTTAGGTAGAGAAATTAGAAAAGAAGAAATTCAAGAAATTATAAATGAAACCCACTTAGAAATAGAATGTTTTATTCATGGTGCAATGTGTGCATCTATGAGTGGAAGATGTGTTTTATCTAATTTTTTAACAGCAAGAGATGCAAATAGAGGTGGATGTAGTCAGATTTGTCGATGGGATTTTGATTTATATAATGAAACTTTACAACCATTAAAAGGAGAAAAAAACTTTACATTTTGTAGTAAAGATTTATCAATGTTGAAATACATTCCAGAAATGATTGATATGGGAATTGCCTCTTTTAAAATTGAAGGTAGAATGCGTTCAATTTACTATATCGCAACAGTGGTGGATGTATATAGAAAAACAATTGATTCTTATTTGCAAAGTAAGGAAGAATATCATTATAACCAAGAATACGAAAGAATTTTAAGAGCTTGTGCCAATCGAGATTCTGTTCCTCAATTCTTTGGTGGAGAAAATGATTTTGAATGTGGCTATTATAATGGAAGAGAAGAGGTTTCCAATCAAGACTTTTTAGGCGTAGTACTCGCTTATAATTCAATTACAAAAATGGCTACAATTGAACAAAGAAATTATTTTAAAATTGGAGATATTGTGGAAATATTTGGACCAGAACAACATACAATAACATATACGATTACGGAAATTTGGGATGAAAATGATATACCGATTTCAGTAGTAAGACATCCAAGACAGATTGTAAAACTAAAAATAGAAAATACAATTTATCCAAATAATTTGATTCGTATAAAAAAAGATTGACAAATATAAAAAACTATAGTATCATTTTCTAGGTTTTATAAATAAGAGAGAAAGGTGTTTGGATATGTCAAATACAAAAGAAATATATTTAACAGAAACTGGTTTAGATGAACTAAAAAAAGAATTAGACTATCTTAAATTAGAAAAAAGACCAGAAGTAATTACAGCCTTAAAAGATGCTCGTGAATTAGGAGATTTAAGTGAGAACGCAGAATATGATGCTGCACGTACGACACAAGCTGAGGTAGAGACTAGAATTACAGAATTAGAAACAATGATTGAAAAAGCAGTTATTATTAAAGGCGTTGAAACAGATAAAGTATCACTTGGTACAACTGTTACAATTAAATATATAGATGATGGCGAAACAGAAGAATATTCTATTGTTGGTAGCATGGAAGCAGATCCATTTCAGAATAAGATTTCAAATGAATCTCCAATTGCAAGAGCAATTATGGGCTTAAAAGTAGGAGACAAAGTAACAGTAGAAAGTCCACAAGGAGAGTACGACGTAGAAATTGTGGATATTCATTAAAAGTTTGATATTTTGTTGAAACTTTTTTAACAAATATATTATAATAAACAGGTTAAATGAACAATAAAAAAATCATTAAATAGCTTGCGAATGACAAAAAAGGGATAGTTCCCTTTTTATTATTTGAAAAAGAATAAGAGAACAGTTGAAAAATATACAAAAGTAGAATGTTACTTACTATCTTAGCAATCATACCAATGCGATAGATATCAGTTGTAAAATCGATTGAAAAAAGTGAAAGACAATAATAAAAAAAGAAAAAATTTAGCGATAAACTTGAAAAATCAATCTATATCAGTTATACTATTAATATGTTTATGGAGGGAATTATGGAAGAAAATAAAAATGTACATGAAATTACAATCAAGATAGAAGGAAAAGAATGGGAAACAGCAAAAGAACAAGCATTTAAAAAAGCAATCAAAAAAGTAAAAATAGACGGCTTCCGTCCTGGAAAAGCACCAAAAGAAGTGTTCCTTAAAAAATATGGAGAAGAAAATCTATGGTTAGATGCAGCAGATAGTTTATTACAAGATGCATATACAAAAATGCTAGAAACAAATGGGGATTTAATCATTGTTGCACAACCACAAGCAACATTAAAATCTATTTCAGCTGATTATGTAGAATTCTTATTCACTTTAATAGGAAGACCAGAAGTAAAACTAGGGGAATACAAAAACTTAGGAATTGTAAAAGAAGATATAACAATCACAGAAGAAGAAATAGAACATGCATTAGAACACACAAGAGAACGCTATGCAGAAAGTATCACCAAAGAAGGAAAAGTAGCAGAAGGAGATACTGCAATAATAGACTTTGAAGGATTGAAAGATGGCATACCATTTGAAGGTGGCAAATCAGAAAACTATTCCTTAGAAATTGGTAGTGGAACATTTATTCCAGGATTTGAAGAACAAATAATTGGAATGGAAAAGGGAGAAGAAAAGGAAATTAATCTAACATTTCCAAGTGACTATCATGCAGAAGATTTAAAAGGACAACCAGTTGTATTTAAAGTAAAAGTAAATGAAATTAAAGAAACAAAATTACCAGAATTTGATAAAGACTTTTTTGAAGATTTAGGAATGGAAGGTATTGATTCCAAAGAAAAGTTAGAACAACAGATAAAAGAAGATATGCAAGCACATAAAGAACACCATGCAGAAGAACATTTTATTGATTCTGTTTTAGCAAAAGCAATTGAAAATATGCAAGTAGAAATTCCAAATGCAATGGTAGAAGAGGAATTGGATCGAATTGTACGTCAATATGGTGAACACTTAAAAATGCAAGGAATTACGTTAGAACAATTTTATCAATTTACAAACTCTGATGAAAAAGCATTAAGAGAACAAATGCATGAAGAAGCAATCAAAAGAATTTCTTCAAGATTGTTATTAGAGGAAATTGTTAAAATTGAAAAATTAGAAGTAACAGAAGCTGATGCAGAACAAGAAGCGGCAAAACTTGCAGAAAAATATAGTATGAAAAAAGACGAATTCTTAAAAGAATTTGGTGGCATAGATATGGTTAAATATGATTTAGAAATGCGTAAAGCTCTTGAATTTTTAAAGGACAACAATTAGTTGTCTCAGGCTGTTGACAAAGTCGATTTTTCAAATCGGCTTTGTCACAGCCTTTTATATTTCTCCCACAAAAGTATAAAAAAAGAGCAAATTTAGGGATTAAACACCTAATATTTACTCTTATTTATACCTTTTTACCCACTTTGAATTTATTAAAAAGTTAAATTTTTCAAAATAGGTAGTTTGTCAACAATCTGGGACAACAATTAGTTGTCTTTTTATATTCCATATCTACACTAAAGATAGTTAAAATATTGAAAAAATAACTAAAAAAAGGAAAATCTATTCTCCTCTCGAGCTTGTTTTAATATAAGTATTGACATAACATTTCATTATTAGCTTTATTTAAAGTTAACACTCCTATTTTTTCTCTGGCGCTAAAATAGCATGCATAATATTTCTCCTAATCTAATATTTTTACAATAGATTCACAAATTATTTTATGCATATTTGATACTTGCATACACATATTTTGAAATTCAAAATATGTGACTTCCTTCGCAAAATGATAAGCTTTCTTACACACAGTAGAATTTCATGTAAAGATACCGCTTAAATAAGCTAAATCGTTTGTAGAAAACATAACAAGTACTTATATCATCATTTTTTCTAACACTGTTAGGTGGAAATCCCATATAAATATACAAAAACAATTAAATTTATCAAATTTTTTATTATATTATGATATAATACTTTTGATGAAAAGTGGAGAGAGTATCATATACAATTAATATTTCTCCTTGCAAAACAATAAAATAACCACAAAAGAAAGAGGAAAATTATGAAATTAAAAACAAGCTTTTTTTATACAATGAGAGAAGATAATAAAGAAGAGGAAAGTACCAGTGGAAATCTACTTGTTCGTAGTGGCATGATTAAAAAAGTGGGAACAGGAATTTATACCTATTTACCACTTGGATATCGTGTAGTTCAGAAAATTGAAAAGATCATTCGTGAAGAAATGAATAAAACAGGCGCGCAAGAACTCACTATGCCTAGTTTACTTCCTGAAGATGTCTATGTTGCAAGTGGGAGACGAGATATATTTGGCTCAGATATGTTTGCTTTAAAAGATCGCATGAATCGCAATTATGTATTAGGACCAACACATGAAGAATTATTTGTAGCAGTAGCCAAAGAAAAAATCAAATCTTATAAAGATATGCCATTTAATTTATATCAGATGGCAAATAAATATAGAGATGAACCAAGACCACGTTATGGCTTAATTCGTGTGCGTGAATTTATTATGAAAGATGCCTATAGTTTTGATACTGATTTAGAAGGACTGGATGTATCTTATCATAAAATGTACCATACTTATCAAGCAATTTTTGATAGATTGGGTATTGCATATCGGATTGTAACCGCAGATACAGGCGCAATGGGGGGCCTTTTGTCAGAAGAATTTCAAGCCATAACAGATATTGGCGAAGATACATTAGTATTGTGTCCTCATTGTGATTATGCTTCCAATATAGAAGTAAGTCAATGTGTAACAAGTGAAAGACCAAAAGAAGCTCTATTACCTTTAAAAAAAGTACATACACCAAACCATGGAACAATTGCTCAAATTACATCTTATTTAAATGTAAGTGAAAAACAAGTAGTAAAAACTTTGATTTATCAAGCAGGACAACAATATTATGCATGTATGGTTCCAGGAGATCGCGATGTCAATGAAACAAAGGTAAAAAAATTACTAAACGTAAATGAAATCATACTAGCAGCACCAGAGGATGTAAAAAAAATAACCACTTCTGAAGTAGGATTTGCAGGACCAATTGGTCTACAAATTCCAATTATTATCGATGAAGACATTTTGCAAATGTACAATTATGTAGTAGGTGCGAACGAAACCGATTATCACTATATTAATGTCAACACCAAAGATTTTACATACAAAATAGTAGGTGATATCAAAAATGTAAAAGAACAAGATGCTTGTCCAAAATGTAATCAACCATTAATATTTAAAAAAGGAATTGAAATTGGAAATACATTTAAATTGGGAACAAAATATTCAGAAGCATTGTCTTTGTTGTATAGCGATGAAAATAATCAATTAAAACCAGTACAAATGGGTTCTTATGGAATTGGAATAGGACGAATCATTGCCGCTTTAGTAGAACAAAATCATGACGAGTATGGCATATGTTTTCCAATGATGGTAGCTCCTTATCAAGTAGCAATTGTAGAAATTAACGAAAATGCATTTGCAACAGAATTATATAATCAACTATCCCAAAAAGGAGTAGAAGTCATTTTAGATGACCGTGATGTTCGGCCTGGAGTGAAGTTTAACGATATGGATTTAATTGGAATTCCTATACGCATTACAGTAGGCAAAAAAATAGAGAATGGATTTGTAGAAGTTAAAATAAGAAAAACACAAGAAACAGTAGATGTGAAAACAGAGGAAATTGTTTCTTATATAGAAGAATTAATAGAAAAAATGTAATGAAATAGGAGAAATTTATGGAAAAAGAGTTATTAGGATGTAGTAAATTAAAATTTGAAAAATTTTATAATTGGTATCTAGAACGTATAGAACAACTCAAGCAAGAAAAAAAGTTGAATCTAAAACAGTATTCTAAAGAATTAAAAAAAGAGATGCAATTACAAATAGAATTACAAATTGGTTGTTTAGAAGTAAGAAAACAAGTAGCACAAAAGAGTCTAAAGTGCATAGACCAAGAACTCTCTAATGTAAACGCACTAAAGCAAAAATATGAAATGAAATTCAAAGACGATAGGACCCTACAAGAAATAAGAACAGAAATAAATATATTACAAAGTCAACTACAAAGCCAATACCAAAATTTAGAAATACTTGCTAGAAAAAACGTACTTGCAGACCATTTTTCAGATATTCGCTGGAACAGTAGTTATCTGATGCAAGGGGTAGTCGTATTTATGGTGGGGACCTTTTGCGCATTAGCATCCTCTCTATTTCTTTCTTTTATACAATCAGCACCACTATTATCAAACATAGTATGTGCATCAGCCGTAATGAGTAGTTTAGGTTGTGTTGGATATCAAGTATATAATCATAAAAAAAGAAAAAAATTATTTCACAAATATAATAGAGAATTCAAAAAACATGGATTAGCGGATACAACCACCTATGCAGAAGAGGAAGCTATCCATAAAAGCATTGAAAGAGAAATAGAAGTAACAAGTCATATACAGATGCAATTGCAAACTGCAATTCACATAGCAGAATTAAAAAAGATGGAGTCTATAGAAGAACAAACTGTAGAGAAATCAGAAAAAATTATTTTAGATCCAATTGAACAAGAATTTGGGAACATACAATTGGCGAAACAATATACAAAAAAATAGGTGATAGAATGAAAAAAATAATAGGAATTGCAACCCTTTCTTTTCTATTAGATCAAATGATAAAATATATAGTGCTTCTAAATATGACATTTGGAAAAACAATTCCCATAATCCCTGATTTTTTTTCTTTTACTTTAGTCAAAAATACAGGCGTTGCCTTTAGTCTCTTCGCAGGATCACAAATTCCTTTGATTCTACTATCCTTTTTGATATTCATTGTATTATGGTGCTACATTAAAAAACAAAACCAAACAATTTATAGCATCATTTCCTTTGGATTAATACTGGGTGGAATGTTTGGTAATTTAGTAGACCGTATTTTTCAAAAAGGTGTGATTGATTATTTTGATTTTCAAATTTTAGGATATAATGCTCCTATTTTTAACCTCGCAGACATTTGTGTAGTCATTGGAGCACTTTTATTTATTTTTGTTTTATGGAAGGAGGATCAAATATGCCACAATACAAAGTAACAGCAGAGGATACCAATACCCGCTTAGATGCATATTTATCTAAATACATGCATTTAAGTAGAAGTAAAGCACAATCTTTAATTCATGAAAAAAAGGTATTGGTCAATTCCAAACCTTCTAAAAGCAGTTATTCTGTCAAAGAACATGATCAAATAGAAGCAGAAGATTATCAAGAAGAAGTGATGGATTTAAAACCAGAAGCAATGGATTTGGATATCGTATACGAAGACGATGATTTATTAGTGGTGAATAAAGCAAATGGCATTGTAGTTCATCCAGCAGTGGGGAATCCAAGCGGAACATTAGTGAATGGTCTTTTATCGCATTCTCAAAGCTTAAGTTCTATCAACGGTGAGTTTCGACCAGGAATTGTTCATAGAATTGATGCAGATACAACAGGCTTACTCGTCATCGCTAAAAATAATAAATCCCATGAAATATTAGCCAAACAATTGGAGGAAAAAACAACCCATAGAAAGTATGTCGCACTTGTATGGGGTGTTGTCAATACAGATACAGGAACGATTGATGCACCAATTGGGAGAGATTTGAACGACCGAAAAAAAATGGCAGTAACTGCTATCAATAGTAAACATGCTGTCACCCATTTTAAAGTATTAGAACGTTTTGCAAATGTGACATTGCTTGAACTCCAACTAGAGACAGGAAGAACACACCAGATTCGTGTTCACATGAATTATATAGGTTATCCAATTGTCAATGACCCTGTCTATGGACATCGAAAAAAAATCGATGATACAGGACAATGTTTACATGCGAAAACACTCGGTTTTATGCATCCCACCACTGGAGAATATATAGAATTTACTAGTGAGTTGCCAGCATGTTTTACTGAAATTTTAAATAGAGTTACAAATTCATAAAATAAATGAAGATACATAAAATACATGCAAACAAATTCCAAAATAGATAAGGTAGTAAAAATTTACTTGCCTTTTCATTTAATTCTTTTGTTTCATAATAGAAAAACAACGAAGTAATCAAAACTGCAACACAATCTACAAATCCTAAAAACGTATTACGTAAAGTAAAAAAGAAAAAGGTAAATAATTGATTAAAAATATAGTTACTTAAAATAGTGTGGTTATAATTTTTCAATTGCTTCCAACATTCATTTTGATAAATTTGATAGATACTGTAGGCAATTAAGATATATAGTATTGTCCAAACAACCCCAAATACAAAATCTGGAGGTGCAAAAAATGGAAGTTGAAGTGATTGATAATAAGAAGAGTCGATTGGGAAAAGAAAACGACTAAGAAACCAAGGAATTAAAATAAGTATAAATTGTATTATGTTTTTCATAAAAACACCTCTTTATTTAGTTTATGAAATCAATTTTAGATTATTCATTTAAGAAGATTTACAACAATTTTTATGAGAAACACCTCTTTACTTATCTTATGAAATAGGATACAATAATAATATGGACTGGAGGAAGTTATGGAGCAATCAATGTTAGAGAAAAGTGATGAATTAGTTATGAAACTTTTGCATTTTTTCATAACAGAAAAGGGATATAGTCCAATTGTATTACATGGCGCTAAAAATGAAATATGGTTAGAAAACATAGGAAGTTCTTATCCTGTTGTTCGTATCGTATCTAATTACATTCACAATGACGAGCAACTACATTATGATATATATAGAACAAAACAGATTTTAAAAAAAGTACAAAGAAAAACCTGTTCCCTACATATGGATGCTTTATCATTGTTTGTTAATTTAGGAGAAAGTGTACATATGGAAGAGTTTACACATATAGGAAATATATCCTGTGCAAGTATTCAAAAAATTTCAGATTTAAAAAAATATCCTTTTATTATTGAAGAATTTCCAACAATTACTAAAAAAACGACGTTTAAGGAAAAAGGTGTAGAATTGTTCTTTAAGATTACAAAAGATATTAGTAAAAAGAATGAAGAAGAATCCAAAAAGGCAGAGAAGGTATTTGAACAAAAACGACCAATTATAACTTATCTTCTCATTGCATTGAATGTTGTTTTATTTCTGGCAATGTACATATTTGGAAAAGGAAGCAAAGATGCTACAACTTTAGTGGAATTTGGTGCTAATTTTGGCCCACTTGTCAAAATGGGTGAGTATTATCGTTTACTTACCAGTGCCTTTCTTCATATTGGAATTTTACATTTGATGATGAATATGTATACATTATATATAGTAGGATCCCAATTAGAAAGTTTTTTGGGAAAAGGGAAATATTTAGCAATTTATTTGGTCAGTGCAATTGCTGGAAATTTATTGTCCATTATATTTTCAGACTATGTAAGCGCAGGTGCAAGTGGAGCAATATTTGGACTATTTGGTGCTTTGTTATATTTTGGATATCATTATCGAATTTATTTAGGAAACGCTTTAAAATCACAGATTATACCATTGATTTTACTTAATCTACTAATTGGATTTACACTTTCTGGCATTGATAATGCTGCTCATATAGGTGGAATGATTGGGGGTTGTTTATTTACAATGGCTGTAGGAATTCCTTACAAATCTGAGAAAATTGATAGAATAAATGGTTGGATATTATCCATTATATTTATTGGGTTTTTAATATATATGGCATTTTATGGAATTGCAATTTAAAAAAATTGGGATATATAAACGAAATATTTTAACTATAGAATTGAAGTAACAACTAGTAGAACTTTTATATTTAAATGATAAGATAGTTTACAAAAAATAAATTTGCTAATTGTAAACGGGGGGGGTATACTCCCTCTTTTAATGATTGAAAAGAGAAATAAAGTATAGTATACTGTTGATATACAATAGAATAAATAAACAACAATAGGTACATAATAGAAGTAGAGGAAAAA
>CAOJDP010000040.1 GCA_948433085.1 uncultured Caryophanales bacterium | reverse complement strand
ATCTACTATATCTACTATGTTTCACGTGAAACATAACTTATTCTATTATTTGAACGCTTTATTAGTTAGAACAATACTTACAATACGCTGCACTAATTATCACACATTTACTTTCTATTATACAATTGGAAAATCACATTATTATTATAAAAGCGAAAAACATTTTTTTAAATACAATATTAGAATTTTACTTAGTCTATCTGAGAATTTTTTTATACAAAAAAAGAAGAACTTTATTCTTCTTCCAACTCCCCACTTTCAGTTTCTTCTTTCATCATAACAGCAACAGTACTAACTTTTTGTTCATCTTTCAAATTAATTAATTTAACACCCTGTGCTACTCTTCCTGTAGTAGAAACTTGTTCAAGTGGTAACCTAATAATAATTCCGCTATCTGTTATAATCATTAAATCTTCATCACCGCTTACTGTTTTAAATGCAACAATATTTCCATTCTTTTCAGTTACATTTAATGCTCTTACACCTTTACTACCTCTATGGGTCATACGATAAGCTTCCATATCAGTTCGTTTACCATAACCATTTTCAGTAACTACTAAAATTTGCTGTCCTTTTTCTGCAATTTCACAACTAACACAGTAGCCATCACCCACATTAATTCCTTTTACACCAGCCGCAGTTCTTCCCATTATACGAATTTCTGATTCTTCAAATCGTATCATTCGCCCATTAGAAGCTGCAATCAAAATTTCATTTTCTCCAGTAGTTTTCTTTACTGAAATTAATTGATCATCATCTCTTAATGTGATTGCAAGTTTACCATTACTTCTAATATTATCAAATTGATTGATATTGGTACGCTTAATCAAACCTGTTTGTGTACAAAATACAATATATTTAGATTCCTCTTCTGTAGCAACTTTCAACATCGCACTTACAAACTCTTCTTTCTCCAAAGGTAACAGATTAATAATTGGTAAACCTTTCGATTGTCTATTATATAAAGGTATTTCATAACCCTTTAATCGATATACTTTTCCTCTATTTGTAAAGAACATTATGTAATCATGAGTTGTCATAGAAATCAAATGCTGAGCAAAGTCTTCTTCATTTGTAGACATTCCTTTAATTCCTACACCACCACGATTTTGACTCTTATATGTTTCACTATTAACACGTTTTATATAGCCTTTATTCGTCAAGGTAATCACAATATTTTCAACTGGAATTAAAGATTCATCCTCAATATAATCAATTGCGGTCATATCAATAGAAGTTCTTCTTTCATCCCCATATTTATCACGAATTTCAATTAATTCTTGTTTAATGATGTCTAAGACTTTTTGTTCAGAAGCCAAAATAGATTTATATTCAGAAATTTTTTCTAGTAAATCTTTTAATTCTTCTTCTATTTTATTTCTTTCCAAACCTGTTAATCTGCGCAATTTTAATTCTAAAATGGCATCAGCTTGAATCTCAGAAAAATCAAATTTTGCAATCAATTCTTCTTTCGCAACTACGTCTGTTTCTGCTTCCCTAATAATACGTATTACTTCATCAATATGATCAAGTGCGATTTTATATCCCTCTAAAATATGAACTCTTTTTTCTGCTTTATCTAACTCAAATCGTGTCCTTCTAATAATGACTTCTTTTTGGAAATCAATATATTTAGAAATAATATCCTTTATTCCTAATGTTTTAGGAACACCATTATCTAACATTAAGAAAATAATTCCATAAGTCGTCTGAAATGGTGTATGTTTATATAAATTATTCAAAACAACCTGTGGATTTGCATCCTTTTTCAATGTTATTGTAATCTTAACACCATCTTTTAAGTCTGTATGATAATCAGATATACCATCAATTACCTTATTATGTACTAATTCTGCAACCTTGTTTTTCAAATCAGAAGTATTCACACCATAAGGAATTTCATCCACAATAATATAAGTTTTCCCATTCTTTTCTTCAATAGACGCTTTACTACGAATGGTAATAGATCCACGACCAGTTTCATATGCTTTACGAATACCACTATTTCCCAAAATTAAACCACCTGTTGGAAAATCTGGACCTTTAATATATTCCATTAGTCCTAGTGTATCAATTTGAGGATTATCTATATAAGCAACACATCCATTAATTACCTCAGATAAATTATGTGGAGGAATATTAGTAGCCATACCTACTGCAATTCCCATTGTTCCATTTACCAAAATATTAGGAAAACGCGATGGTAGTACTTCTGGCTCTGTTTCTAATTCATCATAGTTAGGAATTTTATTAACAGTATCTTTATTAATATCACGAATAAGTTCCAATGATATTTTAGAAAGACGTGCTTCTGTGTAACGAGATGCGGCAGCTCCTGACCCATTTATATTACCAAAATTTCCATGTCCATCCACAAGTGGTACTCGATAGCTAAAATCTTGTGCCATACGAACCATAGCTTCATAAATTGAACTATCCCCATGCGGATGATATTTTCCCATAACATCTCCGACAATACGTGCTGATTTTTTATGTGACTTATCAGGCGTATAACCTGATTCATACATAGACCATAAAATTCTTCTATGAACAGGTTTTAAACCGTCTCGCAAATCTGGAATTGCCCGAGATATAATAACACTCATAGAATAGTCTATAAAACTTTTTTCTATTTCTTCTACAATATCATTTTCTATTAATTTATCTCTTTCTCTATCCATAACTTACACCCCCTATACATCCAAATGTTCTACATAAGTAGCATTTTCTTCTATAAATTGTCTTCTTGGTTCAACTTCTTCACCCATTAGTTTAGAGAAAGTCGCATCGGCAGCAATGGCATCTGCAACTGTTATTTTCTTTAATATTCTTGTATTTATATTCATTGTTGTTTCATCTAATTCTTCAGCATTCATTTCTCCTAAACCTTTCATACGCAAAAGTTCATATTTTGTGTTAGGATTCAATGAAGCAATATAAGCATCTTTTTCTGGATCATCCTTCAAATACTTAATTGTCTTTCCATGTTTAATGCAATAAAGAGGAGGTTGTGCTGCATACACATACCCTGCTTCTACTATGGGACGAAAAAAACGGTAAAATAAAGTAAGTAACAATACACGAATATGAGAACCATCCACATCGGCATCCGTCATAATTATTATTTTATGATATCTTAATTTTTTTAAATCGAAATCTTGACCAATTCCAGTGCCAAATGCTGTAATAATAGTACGAATTTCCTCATTCGATAATGCTCTATCCATTCTTGCTTTTTCTACGTTCAATATTTTTCCACGAATAGGTAAAATCGCTTGTGTCATAGAATTTCTACCTCTTACTGCAGACCCTCCAGCAGAATCCCCTTCGACAATAAACACTTCACATATAGAGGGATCTTTTTCTTTACAATCTTCTAATTTTCCACCAAAATTAACAACATCTAAATCACTTTTTCTTCTTGTTAATTCTCGAGCCTTTTTTGCAGCAACTCTTGCTCTTGCGGCAGTCATTGTCTTTTCTACAATGATTTTAGCTTCTTCGGGATTTTCCATTAAGAAACGCTCAAATCCTTCCGCGAAAACATTATCAGCTAACTTACGTACTTCTGAATTTCCAAGCCTTCCCTTCGTCTGCCCTTCAAATTGAGGATTCGGATGCTTACAAGATACAATCATTGTAAGTCCTTCCTTTACATCTTCCCCTGTTAAAGAATCATCTTTCTCCTTTAACAAATTAGTTTTTCTCGCATAACTATTGATTACTCTTGTAAGCGCACGTCTTACACCCTCTTCATGCGTTCCACCATCGTGTGTATTAATATTATTAACAAAAGAATATATACTCTCTACATAACTAGAATTGTATTGCATTGCAACTTCAAATACAACTTCATCTTCTTCTCCTTCTAGGTGAATAATTTGTTCATGAATTGGTGTTCTATTTTGATTTAAATATTTTACATACTCACTAATACCACCTTCATAAAGGAATGTTTCGCCTGTTGTATCCTCATTATCCCTATCATCACGTAAAGTTAAACGCAAGCCTCTATTTAAGAATGCTAACTCTCTCGTACGTACTTTAATTGTTTCATAATCATAAATATCAGTATCAAATATAGTAGGATCTGGTTTAAATGTTACCGTTGTTCCAGTACGATTTATATCACAATCACCGATTATTTCCAGATGTTGTACGATTTTACCTCCATTTGCAAATTTCGCTTCATAAATATGTCCTTCTTTATAAACAGTTACTGTTACACTTGTAGATAAAGCATTTACAACTGATGCACCTACTCCATGAAGACCACCTGATACTTTGTATCCTCCTTCTCCAAATTTTCCTCCTGCATGTAATACAGTATAAACAGTTTCTACAGTTGAAATACCCGTTTTTGCATGTACCCCTATTGGAATTCCTCTACCATCATCTTTAATTGTAATAGAGTTTCCCTTATTAATAATTATTTCAATATTTTTACAATATCCTGCGAGTGCTTCATCAATCGCATTATCCACAATTTCCCACACTAGATGGTGTAATCCCTTAACATCTGTTGTACCAATATACATTCCAGGACGTTTTCTTACTGCTTCCAAACCTTCCAATACTTGAATATCAGATGCATCATAATGTTGCTCATTTTTTATTTCCATTATTTCACCTCTCCTATATTTTTAATAGTTCCATTTTCAATCTCTATTCTTTTGGATTGCTTTATTATTAATTCATCAATACACGATAAATCAGTCGTTGTTATAATTGTTTGAATATCTTCTTTAATATAGTTTAATAAATTATTTTTTTTATAATCATCTAGTTCACTAAATACATCATCTAGTAAAAGAATTGGACTTTCTTTTTTGTAAGATTTAAAAATTTCAATCTCTGACAATTTTAAAGATAAAACTGCCATACGTTGCTGACCTTGTGACCCAAAACTTTTAAGTGGCATATCGCCTATATAGAAAGAAAAATCATCTCGATGAGGTCCAATTAAAGTAGTTTTATAACGTATTTCTTTCTCTCTCATAGAAGAAAGTTGCTCCTCAAATTTTTTTTTCATCTTTTCATCATTTGAATCATAATCTAAAAAAGAATCGTATTTGATATGAAAATCCTCAAGGGACGCTATATGAAAAAAGATATCTGATATATAGGAATTTAATTTATCAATAAATTTTTTGCGCATTTTCAATAGTAATATTGCCTTCTCTACAAAATAAGTTGTTAATGCAGTAAAATAATATTCATTAAATTTATGCATATCTGTTTTCAAATAATCATTTCGCATTTTCAATAAACGATTGTAATCGTTCATTACATTATAATATAAAGCATTTAACTGCGTAAGTTCTACATTTAAAAATCTTCTTCTAACATTTGGTGAACCTTTTACTAACTCTAAATCATCTGGATAAAATATAACTATATTAATATTAGAAAGATAATCTCCTGTATTTTTTATCACATTACTATCTATATGCAATTGTTTTTTTGTAGGAGTTAAAATAATCTCAAATTTTGTTGGTATATCTTGTAAAATAACATTTCCAATTATTTTAGATTTTTCACTATTTTCTTTAATCAACGTTTTATCGATAAATGATCTATGTGATTTAGTTAATGCAAGAACATAAATAGATTCTAATAAATTAGTTTTACCTTGAGCATTTTCCCCATATATAATGTTAATTCCTTTGTGAAACGTTAAAGAAAGTGTATCATAATTTCTAAAGTTTGTTAAACAAATATCTTTTATATACATATAACACCCTCTTTTGTCATTTTTATGGGTATAATTTAAAAATTACCCCTAATTAATACTCCTATACACATCTATAATTATACCATAAAATCATTTAAAAAATAAGATTTTTATCTTATTTTCTTATAAAAAAAATAACAAATTTTTAATTATTTAATGCAATCTCACCTAAATGTTTTTGTCATCATGTTTTACAATTTTAATTTTACCCTTTTTCAGCCAATAATTTATGAAAAAATAACCCCTACTAACTGACTATCACTAATGATTTCTTGTCCCATCATCCAACTCTTTGAAAATTTTACATCTTATATTTTAAGTTATTATTGTTATTTCCCTTGCATCAATGCAACTCATAGAAAGATTTATGTAACAAAAATCAATGGATATAATCTCCAAATCCTAGCTTATTATAATATATAAAAAAATTCAAATGATTCAAAAAAGTGGAAAACTATTTCCACCGTTTCAAAATTGACTTAATTTTAATATATATAACTTATATTCTTCTATTTCTCAACACAGATTCTAATAATGTTGATCTTAATATTTGATTTTCTAAAGATCCTGTTGAAATATTAATAGGAAGCTCGAAACCATTTTTAAAAATCACAATTGTTTTTCCTGCTTCTTTTTTATACTTTAAAATTTTTTTAAGAGCAATCCAATAACAATTATTAAATCGAGGAGAACTAGTAGGAAAAAATATAATATCTCTAGTTTCTTCTATTACAATTGGTGCCTTATAATTTACACCAATAATATTTTTAGTACCCTCATGTCTTCCTAAATAGGAACTTCCAAAAAACTTACAACTATCATCGATTATCTCTGTCGTACTTTTTTGAACTGTAATAATATCATCCTCCTCTATGACCTTAGATACCTCTTTAGTAATTGGAACAATTGCAAGTGTTGAAGAATTAATTTCGTAACGTGCTACCATAATACGCCCCCTTCCCTACATATATAGACATTTCTTGAAAAAATATCTATGGGTGCTACTATATACTTTTCATTTGTCTAATTTTGCTGATTTATGCTAAAATTTTAAAAATTTCACAAAAAAATAGGATTTATTCCTATTAATATGTACGAATTGGTAAAATTAATTGTGTCAAATCATTACTTTCAGGATTTTTAATAATAATTGGTTTAATATCTCCATTAAACAATAATATAATTTCTTGACTTTCTAATGATTTTAAAGCATCCATCATATATTTTGAACTAAATGCAATTTTTATTTCAGTTTCACTATCTTTTTCCACAACAATTTTTTCTTCTACATTTCCTATTTCTGGAATATTAGAAGATATTGTAATTTCATTGCCATTACTCTCTAATTTTATTGTATTTTTATCCGCCTCATTTGTTAATAATGATGCTCTATCAATTGCATCGTAAAATTCACCTAAACTTACTTTAATTGTCAATTCAAATGTTTCAGGTATTAATTTAGAAGTGTCAGGATAAGTTCCATTAATTAAACGAGACATCATTACAATATTCTCAAATTTAAATATTATTTTATTATTAAATACATGTAATTCCATATCCCCTTCCTCTTCATCAAGTAATTTTACAAGTTCATTCAAATTACGAGTTGGAATAGTAATATTAATTTCCTCTTCTGCAGGTTGCGATAATTCAATTCTTTTGCTAGCAAGTCTATAGGAATCAGTAGCAGTACACTCTAACATATTTTTTGTTATTTTAAAGTTAATTCCTGTTAATATAGGACGTGATTCTTGTGTAGAAGTCGCAAAAGAAGTTTGTTTAATAATATTTTTAAATACTTTTTTACTAATAAGTATAGGAACTCTATTTTCACTTAAATCTAAAGTTGGAAATTCATCTGCTCTATTACAGTTCAAGTGAAAAGAAGAATTCGTAGTTGTAATGAATATTTTATTATCCACAACTTCTTCTATTGTAACAATAGCATTAGGGAGTTTTTTTATTATATCATATATAAATCGCCCAGATACTACAATCTCCCCTATCTTTTCAATTGACTGAATGTCGGTATTAGATATAAATGTTTTAATTGCTATATCATTATCTGTACTCATAAGATATAAACCATCATTTGTTAGTTCAAATTTAATACAATTTAAAACAGGTATTATATTCTTATTAGATATTCCTTTTATTACATTATTTAATTGTTCCATTAATATTTCTTGTTTAATTTCAAATTTCATAAAAAATCTCCTTCGTTTTTATATTGTTATTAATATATTATTTTTATTATTAAAGTGGAAAATGTGTAAAAATGAATATTTTATTGATTTTTAAAGGCTAACTTTACTGTTAAATATGTGCAAAGATAGTGTAAAATTTGTAGTTTTCCACTTATCATTTAATTTGGTCAATTATTTTATTAATCTGCACTTCTAACTCTTTATTTGTTTTCAACTGTTTTTTTATTTTATCCACAGAATGCATAACTGTTGTATGATCTTTTCCACCAAATTCGATTCCTATTTTAGGTAATGATTCTTCAAGAAAGACTCTACAGATATACATGGCAATTTGTCTAGGAACTGCAATATTAGCACATCTTCGTTTGCTTTTTAATTCTTCTACAGTTATATTGTAATTATTCGCTACTAGTTGTTGAACTTGATCCACCTTATTTTTAGATATAATACTTTTTACAAAATAATCTTTTAAAGCTTCAATAGCAAGTTCCAAAGTAATATCACTTCCATTCATCATAGTGGCATACGCTACTACTCTTGTGATAGACCCTTCTAGTTTACGAATGTCACTAGTACAATTACTGGCAATATATTCTTTTACATCCGTTGGAAAAGCACTTGCAAGCATATGCCCTTCTATTTTTTTATCAATAATGTTCATTCTGAGTTTAAAATCTGGGGGAAGAATATTAATAGTAAGTCCCCAGTTAAATCTTGTCCTTAATCTATCTTCAAGTAATTTTAAATCATCAGGGGAACGATCTGATGAAATAATAATTTGTTTATTATTCCCATATAAATCATTAAAAGTGTTAAAAAATTCTTGTTGAGTTTGATTGGCATTTCCTAAATATTGAATATCATCTATGATTAGTACATCAATATTTCTATATTTCTTTTTGAATATTTCCACATTATCAAAGTTGTTGCCATCTTTATTTTTTTTATTGATTCCAATAAAATCTGATACAAACTTTTCACTTGTGACATAAAGAACAGTTTTTTTACTATTTTTTATAATATAGTTTCCAATTGCATGCATTAGATGTGTCTTCCCTAGCCCACTATTTCCATATATAAATAAGGGATTATACATATAGCCAGGATTTTCTGCAACTGCAAGTGCAGTTGCCTGTGCAAATTTATTACTCTGCCCTACTATAAAATTATCAAATGTATACAGTGTATTTAAATTGGTTTCAAAATTAGAATTTGATGGGACCCCTATTTCATCAGTGTTAATTTCTACATTGAAATCTAATTCTTCATTTGTATAATATTCAAATTTGAAATTAGAACCAGAAATTTCTGTAAATATTTCTTCTATCATTTCATTGTAGTTTTCCTTTAAATTCTTTTTATGAATATGCATAGGTACGATAACTTTTGCAAAATTATCTTTTAGTTCATGGAGTTCAGTTTCTGAAAACCAAGTTTCATAAGCAATCGGTGATAATTCATTTTTCATTCTATCTAAAAAAGAATTCCAAAGTTTTTTTGTGTCCAACCTAACACCCCCATCCTTAAAATTACACCTATATTGTACATTATTTTTCTTCAAAATCAAAGAAATTTCGTTAAAAATTGTGGAAAAAAAATTATAAACATTTTTGTCCACAGAAAAAGGTTTTATAATATAACTATTTCCCATACTTTTGCACTTTTTTGTGGACAAAATAATACACAGGGGAAAAGGTTGTGATTTAAGAAATCCACAAATAAGTGGAAAATTAAAAAAACAAATGGGAAATAAAATATTTTCCTGTGTATATTTATGTGAATTAGTATGTATAAAACTTAAAATTAAAAAAAATGAAATGTGGGAAATATTTTGTATGGTGGAAAAATAGTTACATATGGAAATATAAAAAGCATATGATAAAGTAAAAACCTTATTTTTAGAAGAAAAAACAACGAAAATTGTTTGACAAATAGAATATTTATATATATAATGTTAAGAGCAATGCAAATTTTTAGCACAGGAGGTGTATTATATGAAAAGAACATATCAACCAAATAATAGAAAAAGAAGTAAAAAACAGGGATTCTTTGCACGAATGAAAACAAATATTATCAACAAAAGAAGAAGAAAAGGACGCAAAGTTTTATCACATTAATTAACAACCACTGCCATTTATACAGTGGTTTTTTCTATCAAGGAGACATGCGTGATGAAAAAAATAAATATAATTAAAGAAAACGAAACATATAATGAAATCATAAAAAATATAAAACCGATTAAATATAAAGATTATATAATATATATAGAAAGAAAAGAATCGGGTATTTATCAATTTGGTTTTTCTGTTGGTAAAAAAGTAGGAAATGCAGTTACAAGAAATAGAATTAAAAGGCAATTAAAAAGTATTATAGACAAAAAATACTATCAAAATAATTTCAATTGTATTATAATGGTAAGAAAGAGCATTTTAGAAAAAAACTACAGAGAAATGGAAGAAAACTTAATGTATGTGTTTTCTAAATTGGATATAATAAAGGAGAATATAAATGAGCAAAAAGATTAATATAATAAAAATGGTAGTGGTTATGTCCCTTGTATTGAGCCTGACAGGATGCACAAAGTATCTAAAACAAGACGGTAAAAATGTTAGAAATGAATTAACGGGTCAAAATCTTACAAAAAATATATTATGTAAACCAGAAAGAGAAACTTTAAAGTTATATGAAAAATATAATAAAGAAGTAGAAAAAGATAAACAAGTAAAATTAGATGAGTTACCAAAATGTGAAAATTTGAAAATTGTTGGTGGAAAATATGAAGGAATATGGACTTCACTTTTTGTAAAGCCACTTGCTTGGTTCATTATTCAAATTGGTAAATTGGTAAATAGCTATGGACTTGCATTGATACTTGCGACTCTAATTATAAGAGGAATCGTATGGCCATTTACGAAAAAAACTGCAATGCAATCAGAAAATCTAAAGAAGGCGCAACCCGAATTAAATAAAATAGAAAAAAAATATAAAAATAGACAAGATCAAGAAGCTATGATGCAAAAATCACAAGAAATGTTAATGATTTATAAAAAATATAACATCAATCCAATGTCAGGATGTTTATTCTCATTTATTCAAATTCCATTATTCTTTGCATTTTATGAAGCGATTAGTAGAATACCTGCAATATTTGAAGAAACTTTCTTAGGTTTTCAATTAGGAACAAGTCCTGCAATTGCAGCATTCCAACACGGAAAATATTATTATCTTATCTTCATTATAATAATAGCGCTCGCAACTTATTATTCATTTAAGTTAAATAGTGGAGCATCCATGGGCAAAGAACAAGAAAAACAAATGAAAACAATGACAAATGTAATGGTAGTAATTATGACGATAACTGCATTTTCCATTTCTTCAGGTATTGCCATTTACTGGGTAACTTCAAACTTATTCACAATTGTTCAAAATTTACTTGTAAGGAGAGGTAAAAAAAATGCTTAAAGTAGTAGAATATGAAGCAAAAACGAAAGAAGAGGCACTTCAAAAATGTTTGAATGAGTTATCTTGTAGTGAAAAAGAGTTATTAATACGTACTGAAGAAGTTGAAGGAAAATTATTTAAAAGTGGAAAATGCGTAATGCATGCATACAAAAAAAGAGATATCAGTGAATTTATAAAAGAATACATATCTCAAATCTCCATTATGGCTAATATTCCAATGGTATGTGATATTTTAATAAAAGAAGATACATTTAATGTGACACTTGTATCAGAAGAAAGCGCAATTCTAATTGGTAAAGAAGGTAGAACATTAAATGCTTTACAATTAATGTTAAAGCAAACATTAAAAAAAGAAACAGGATGTCTTGTAAAAGTCAATTTAGATGTATCCAATTATAAAAAAAAGAAAATGGAAAATTTAGAGAGACAAATTAAAGAAATAGCAAAAGAAATATTAGATACTAAAATAGATGCAACGTTGGATCCAATGAATTCCTATGAAAGAAGATTTGTACACACTTTAATTGGAGAATATGCCAACTTAAAAACAGAAAGCATTGGAGAAGGAAAAGAAAGATACATTGTTATTAAATATGTAGGGGAGTAAATAAAACTCCTTTTTGCATATACTATAATATTGACTAATTTTATATAATTTTGTAAACTAAAGTAGACATTGGAGGGGTTTTATGTCTTGTAATTATAAAGAAGAATATTATAAAATTGTGCATGATATTTTAAAAAGTGAAGAATTTCAAAAAAGGAAAAAATATAAACATCACGGAGATATTACTGTTTATGAACATTCATTAAAAGTATCTAAAATTGCTTATCTTTTAGCACGTAAATTTAATAAAGATTATAAAAGTGCAGCAATCGGAGGGTTACTCCATGATTTTTATAGTAAGCCATGGCAAGAAGAGACTGAAAAAAAACCTTTTTTTAAAAAACATGGATTTGTTCACGCAAGAGAGGCAATGGAAAATGCCAATAAATATTTCCCAGAATTAATGAACAAAAAAATAGACAATATTATATTAAGACACATGTTTCCATTAAACAAAATTCCTCCAAGATATATTGAAAGTTGGTTTGTGACACTAGCAGATAAATATGTATCTATGGAAGTATTTTTACAACCAACGAAATTACCAATGTTAATAGGGATTCATAAAAAAGTAAAAGGAGAGTAGTATGGAAGATACCATAGCTGCAATTTCTACCGCTTTAGGTATAGGAGCAATCTCAATTATACGTGTAAGTGGAGAAGAAGCAATCAAAAAAGTAAATGAGATATTTAAAGGAAAAAATTTAGAAAAAGTCGAAACACATACCATACATTATGGACATATTGTAGAAGGCAATTTCCCAATCGATGAAGTATTAGTGAGTGTAATGAAAAAACCTAAAACATTTACAACAGAAGATATTGTTGAAATTAATTGTCATGGAGGGATTGCTACTACTAAAAAAGTACTAGAAGTTTTATTGCAAACAGGAGTTAGATTGGCAGAACCTGGAGAATTTACAAAACGTGCATTCTTAAATGGGAGAATAGATTTATTAGAAGCTGAGAGTGTAATGGATATAATAGCAGCAAAAACCGAAAGCACAAGAAAACTTGCAATCAATCAATTAACAGGAAAAGTATCTTCTTTAATACATAATTTAAGAGAGAAAATAGTCAATATACTTGCGAACATAGAAGTTAACATTGATTATCCTGAATATGAAGATATTGAAGAAATGACATTGTCCTTGATGAAACCACAAATCGAAGAAATAGAAAAAGAAATTAAAAATATATTAAAGGAAAGTGAAAATGGCAAATTATTAAAAGAAGGAATCCAAACATCAATTATAGGACGTCCTAATGTTGGGAAAAGTAGTATTCTGAATAGTTTATTAGAAGAAGAAAAAGCAATTGTAACGTCTATTGAGGGAACAACAAGAGATATAGTTGAAGGTGAAATCATCCTAGATGGAATTATTTTGAATATAATAGATACAGCTGGGATAAGAGAAACAGAAGATATTGTTGAAAAAATAGGTGTTGAAAAAAGTCGTAAGTTAATTGAAGATTCTGAATTGGTATTATATGTATTGAATCAAAATCAAAAATTAAATGAAGAAGATAAAATGATAATGAATCAATTAAATGGTAAAAATCATATTGTAGTTGTTAACAAGATAGATTTACCACCTGTTATTGATTTAAAAGAATATGAAAACAACCATCCTATTGTATATATGAGTGCATTGGAGAATAAGGGAATTGAAGAGTTAAAGGATAAGATAAGGGAACTATTTGATATGAATCAGGTAGAAAAAAAAGATATGACATATTTAACAAATGCGAGAAGTCTTGCGATTTTAAAAAATGCTTTAATAAGTATAGAAGAAATGAAAAAAGGCATAGACTCCAATCAACCTATCGATATGTTAGAAATCGATTTAAAAGAGGTATGGAATTTACTGGGTGAAATTATAGGGGAAACCTATCAAGAAGAATTGCTAGACCATTTATTTAAGCAATTTTGTGTTGGGAAATAAGGTAGAAGGCCATTCTATCTTATTTTAATTTCTAGTTAAATTTGACATGGTATAAAAAATGGGTATAATATAATAAATCAAGGGGGATTAGAAAAATGGAGAAAGAGGAAAAAATAAAAAAAGTTAGAGATAAGCTTTGTAGTATTGGATTGGATAAAAAAAAGAGTAATATCATCGCTTTAGGAGAACTTACAGGATTTATAAACCCATTTAATGGACAAAAGGTAAATTATATAGATAAATTAGTAGATTTATTGACAAGTATAAGCTTATTTCAAAAATCATTTGTAGACCCTACTCAATTTTATGATTTTCAATCTTTAATATTTAGAGATTCAAATTTTATAGAATCTCTGCTAATAAATAATCCTACTTCAGAGGAAGTATATAGATTAATGAGTAATTCGGTTGATGTAATAAAAGAACAATCATTTTTGGACAATATTACTATCAATCATAATATAAAACAGAGATATATTTCTGAATATAACCACTATATGTCTAATTATTGTCATTATAAAATGAACTATAAGAATAAAAAAATTCATGATATTTTTAAAACTTCACATGGCACAATTGTTTTAAATTCCTCTTTAAAGAGTGATATAACATATAAATTAAGCAAACACATATTTTCGATTTTAGGAAACAATAAAAAAGGATATGCAGTAGATATTATTCATGAAAGAAAAGACGAAATAATAAAAGATATTATTGAGAAAAAGAAAAAAATATATTATTTAATTTATAAATTAAATCCTAGATCATGCATTTTAGAAATAGGATGTTCTTTTCAAAAAATAGAGCAAATAAAAAAGTTTAATAAAGATGCATGTATTATTTATGAGTTTTTAGTAGATTTAATAGAAGAATTAAAAGTTGAGATGAAAAAGGCAGATGTAGCATATATTACAGGAAATAATAATAAAAGTACATTTCATAGACAAATGAATATATGTGATGAAATTTTAAGTGTATTAGTAGAAAAATTAGATAATCCACTTTTACATTTAGGGTATGAATCATTCCAAATTGATTTTACAAATGAGGGTTTATATGGAATGATGAAGCAAGAAGAAGATTTAAAAAATAAATATATGCAATATTATTTAAAAACACAAACTGATAGTGACTTAAAAAAAATGAATGAACATAGAAATGCGCATGAATGCTATCAAAAAACAATATGTCAATAACAAACAAATTTATCCTAATGAATAGAAGAAAATAACAATTTTTCTTTTATTTTTTTACATATTTTTTGCATTTTTCATAATAACTCCCATTAGCATTTCTTATCATATGTCTGCATTGTTCTAAATACAATTGTTGATATTCTAAGGGAAGATTGTCAAAAAAATAAGCCAATCGATTATGAAAGTCGCTTTGATAACCAAAATAATGAGAAGGTAATTGATAGATTTCATAAGTTCCATCTATTCCTTCTTGAATATAAAAATCGATACTTTGATTTTTTAATGGAGACTCCAAATTTCTAATATATAAAATATTGAGCTCATCTAAAGTTACCATTGTCTTTAACATAAGTACACCTCTTACAATAATATATGAAATTACATGTAAAAAGAATCTTGTAAATAATAATTAGTTTTTGATATAATTAGACTAGAAGAGAGTGATGTTATGATAAGAGCAGAAAGTGCACAACCTCTATTTCAAAAATTAAATGATATTATCATAACCAAACAATATGGAGATGAAACAACAAAAAGTTTAAAAGAAGTAATTTTTAGTATGTGCCTTATGGATAATATAGATACTTTTGAATTAGAAAATTTAATTAACAAGATAATAGAAGGACTCAAAAAAGTAGAAACACTAGAAATCGATACAAGAGAACAATTGTGCAAAATTCCTGAAATAGAAGGTGTTTTAGATTTGTCTGCAGGTGGCTATGTAACACTTTCTCGAAAAAAGTTAGTTGTGGTAAAAGATGAGATTTATGATATCAGCTTATCTCATGAATTAATACATTTAATGCAAGTGGAAGATAGTTATAATCTTTCAAATAATTATGATTACGCTCTTTTAATTCAAAAAGCTATGAAAGAAGGGGAGGCTTCTTATTATCAAGCATTATATACACAAAAGGTATGCCCAAATTTTATTGACAATGATCATCGATTAAAAAATAGACAAAATAACGCGTTGTGCTAGTTAAATTATAAAAATAGAAAAATCATTCAAAATATGAT
>CAOJDP010000039.1 GCA_948433085.1 uncultured Caryophanales bacterium | reverse complement strand
TAAATTTTAAATTACTAAAGATTTTCGTGTCTAAAAACTTGACATAAATCCAAAATACCAAAGTTTACTTTAAAACTAGACCAACCAAGTTTAAATGTCTTTGTTTTAGTAAAATAAATTATTGAAACAATAAGTGATAGACATTGTCCGATTACTGTTGCCCACGCAGCACCTGCAATTCCCCACTTAAATACAAATATAAAGATTGGATCTAAAATTATATTTGTGATTGCTCCAATAAGAGTTGATGCCATAGAAAATCCTGGACTACCATCTGCTCTTATAATTGCATTCATTCCATTAGCCATCATATAAACTGGAATAAATATTAAGATTATTTTGAAATAATCTTGTGCTATTGGAAGTGTTACCTCACTAGCACCAAATAAGAATAATAAATTATCCATAAATAGGAATCCTAATAAAACAAATATTATACTTATAATAAAGTTAATTAAAATTCCATTTCCTATTGCAATATGAGCATTTTTTGTATCTTTTCTTCCTTGACACAATGATAAAAATGCTGCTGAGCCATCTCCTATCGCCCATGCAAATGCAACTGAAATAATTGTGATAGGAAATACAATACTTGTCGCTGCATTTCCTAAATATCCTAGTTCACTATTTCCAATAAATATTTGATCCACAATATTATAAAGTGAACTGATAAGTAATGATAAAATACAAGGAATAGAAAACTTTAATAATAACTTTGACACTTTTTCTTTTCCAAGATATTTATTGTTACCTTCCATAATTTTCCTCCTTCTATCTGACCCAATAGTGGGCATTAAAAAATGCGTAAAAACATTGTCTGTTTCTACGCATTCAAGCTGGGTCGACCTAATCATTTTATCACTTTTTTAATTTTCTCGTAAGTGTTTTTTATAAATTCTCACAAATAAATTGTAATTTACCACAATAAATTTATTGCACAAGCAACAACTATACCTATTAGGATTATTATCCATCCTATTGTTTTTTTATGCTCTTTAAACCATTTTGACATATTTACCACTCCTATCTGTTCGACAAATTACTATTTGTTGTTTAGATAATTATACCATTTATTTTTAATTATTTATACAGTTGTTAATGAAAAATAGAATTATTTTTCAAATTCTATTTTTTCAAAGTTGGATAATTTCTTATTATATTTTATTTCAATTAATAAAATTGCATTATCAATTATATTTTGTTTTTCTTTTTCTGATAGTTTTATTTTCTTTTGCAACTTATAAAAAACATCTTGTCCAGTAGTACCATTATACTTATGATTAGAAAATTCATAGTTTAAAATTAACAATTCAGATAATAAGCAAGTATAATGATATTTGAATAGATCTTTTTCTTTTTTATTGTAATCTATATCAAATATATTCATAATATGACCTCCAGTTGTTTGAATGTTACCTCCTTTAAAAGAAGTTGTCAAATCATACTTAAAAAGCAATTATTTCATAATAATACTTATGTACTAAACGATTATTTTTCTTTCTAGCAAAAATGTGTCCTATTTTATGTTCATGATCTTTCTTGTGATTAGGATGTCCATTATGATTAGTACAATGGTCGTTTTCTATTATAGATATAATTTCCCATACTCTGGGATCAAAATAACTTTGCATTTCACCTTTTCTAAAATACTGATTCTTAGAAAAATTGCTTATATCATTTTCATTTTTAGCCATGTGGTAGAAAATATATATATAACCATCATCTTTAACAGAAGATAGTAATTTTCGTATTTTTCTTTTCATAGGTATTTTTTTATTATGATTCTCATGTAGAGAACGATAGCAATAAACAAAATCATATTTATCTTCTACATTTGATTCATAAAAGTTTTTACTTCTAATTTCTATCTTATCAGAATTTTCTTTATAATATTTTCTATTTGTTATAGGGGTGATAGTTTGATTATCTATAATACCACCTTTAATATACACTTCATTAGGTTCATACATAACAACTTTAGATCCATGATTAGCAAAGGGTAAAGAATGAAGTCCATCTTTATCATCTACTACTAAAGTTTTAAAATTTCCATTATGTTTTTCATTTAACAATTTCATATATTCGTAACTTGTTCTTTGGGCAGTACCAAAAACACTTCCAACATCAATTTTTCTTATCATTTTTTCCTCCAAAAATATGTGAGGTATCTTTGGTATTGCTCAAATTAATTTTTTTGCAGTAATGGTAAAATTACCCCTTATTTTTCTCTGCAAAATTTTATATTTTTTTATCATTTTACTTATTTTTAACTTTTTTTCAAGTTATACAGTTTTATCAAATTCTCTAAATTCCTTATAAAATAAGGGCTTATCTTCTTTGTTGTTTTCAGTTACCTAGCAGGACTTACCCTGTAACTGGAATTAATCCAACAACAACCATTAAATTTAAAACAGCTTGAAATGCAATCTGAAATGTTATACCAAATGCCAAATATTTAGAAAAAGTATCATTAGATTTTCTAGCAATCTGAAATCCTTTTGTAATAATGAGAATAAATAAACAACTTACAATTAAAATCCCCATAAATCCAAATTCTTCACTAATAATCGAAAAAATAAAATCCGTTTGTGGCTCAGGTAAATAAAAATGTTTTTGTCTAGAATTTAAAAAGCCATAACCAAACAACCCACCTGGGCCAATCGCATATAACGATTGAATAATTTGAAAACCACTTCCCAAAGGATCACTCCATGGATTTAAAAAGGATAAAATTCGCTTTAAGCGATAAGGAGCAACCGCAATTAAACCAATAATTCCAATCGCACCAATTAATCCTAATCTTAAGAAAAATTTAAAATTTACACCTGATACAAAAAGAAGTCCAATTACACTCATTACAATAATGACACCTGTTCCAAAATCAGGTTGTAACATAATTAATCCAAAAATAAATAATGTAATACCTAAAATAGGGAGAATTCCTTTTGTAATACTTTTTAAGTCCCTTTCATTCTTACAAAGATATTTTGATGTAAAAATGATTAAAGATAATTTTGCAGCTTCACTTGGCTGAATACCAAAAGAGCCAATTCCAAACCAACTGCGACTTCCATTTCGAACTGTTCCAATACCTGGAATAATGACTAAAACTAACAATGTAATACAAGCAATTAAAAGTAAATTCGCTTTTTCATAATAAATTTTATAGTTAATTTTACTTACAATGTATAAAATCACTAAGCCAATGCAAAAGAAAAGTGCTTGATGTTTTACAAATTTAAAAGGATCATGGAACTTATATTCTGCCCAAATATAAGAAGCAGAGAAGACCATTATAATTCCAAAAATGGAGATTGTAAGAACTGCCAATAATAATACAAGATCAATTCTTTTTTTCATTAAAACCACACTCCATAAATAATTGCAAGCATAGATCCTAATAAACCAATTATCCAAAATAATTTGACAATATCCTGTTCCTTCCATCCTAATTTTTCAAATGTATGATGGATAGGGGTCATAGGAAAAATTCTTTTATGTGTGAGTTTATAGTAAAATCTTTGAATAATACAAGTAGTTGTTTCAATGACAAATACAATTCCAATTACAACTAACAATAATTCATGTCTTGTTAAAATGGCAATGGTACCTAAAGTTGCACCTAAAGCTAGAGATCCAGTATCTCCCATAAACACTTTAGCAGGCTTGACGTTAAAAATTAGAAATCCTAGAATACCACCTAATAATACAAAACAGAATAATGCAATCGATTCATATCCTTCTAACCATCCAGTGGCCCAAGTAATGATACCAAAAGTTCCAAAAGCAATCGCAGATAAACCACCTGCTAAACCATCTAAACCATCTGTTAAATTCACTGCATTGCTACTGGCCACTAAAACAAACAATATAAAAAGTCCATAAAACCAACCAATATCCCATTTAATTCCTAAAGAATGAATCCAAAGTAAAGGCTCATTATTTGCAACCATAAATAAATAAAAGAAGACAATAGCAATTAAAATTTGTAAAATAAACTTTGCATTTTCACTCAGTCCTTTATTGTTATGCTTTAAAATAATTAGTAAATCATCAATAAAACCAATCATTGCATAACCAAAGAAAGTAAATAATACAATGCCTAAATTATAAGATAAAGTAATTTTGTTTGTAAGATAGAGTAGTAACATAATTAAAAGTGTAGAGAGAATAAATATAAGACCACCCATAGTAGGAGTTCCTTTTTTTTCTTTATGTCTTTCGTTTAGATAGATACTTAAAGATTGAGAAGCTTTCAATTTATGAAGCAAAGGGATGAGAATACAAGCAAAGCAAACAGAGAAAATAAGACCAATCATAATAGCGAGTACTGATTTTGTAAGTAATAACATTTAACACCTCTATTCTTGTAATAACAACCTTACTGTTTCCCCTTCAAAAATACGCGTATTTGCACTTGGTGATTGATAATATACAGTTTCTCCATTTCCTGTATATTCTACCTTAAACGCTTTTAATGCATCCATTGCTTCATTCAGGGTTTTTCCTGTCACATCTGGAACATTTGCATATTTTTTTTCATAGTATTGGTAATTTTTCTCACTGCCACCTTCAGGTTTTTCAATATTTAAAATATCAATAGCTGATAACAATACATTACGCGCAATTGGAGCAGCAATCGTACCACCATATTGTGTAATTCCTTTCGCATTATCGATTGCGATATAAACAATAATTTTGGGATCATTTGCAGGCATAACCCCCATGAAAGAGGTAATATAATTACCAACCATATACACCCCATTTTTTACTTTTTGAGCAGTTCCTGTTTTTCCTCCTACACGATATCCATCAATGAACGCATTTCGACCACTTCCATTGGTTACAACACTTTCTAAAGCATAACGTACAAGTTCACTTGTCTCATTACTAATAACTTTTCTTTTTGTTTTTTTATCAAATTGTTGAATGACTGTATTGGTTTCAGGTTCATTTAAACTTTTTACAATATAAGGTGTGTTTAAATATCCCCCATTGACAGCAGCAGATACTGCCATAACTTGTTGAATTGGAGTAACAGATACACCTTGTCCGAAGGAAGTAGTAGCTAGTTCAACAGGCCCAACACGATCTAGTGCAAATAAGATACCAGAACTTTCTCCATTCAAGTCAATTCCAGTAGGTGAGCCAAATCCAAAATTGCGAATGTATTTGAATAAAGTTTCTTTTCCAATTTTCTGCCCTAATATAACAAAACCTGGATTACAAGAATTTTCGACTACTTGTAGAAATGTTTGATTACCATGACCTCCATGTTTCCAACATTTAATACGGGCATTTTCTACTTGTATACTACCTGTATCTGTGTATTGATCTTTGTTTAAGTCAACTAATTTTTCCTCCAAAGCTGTCGCTAAAGTAATGACTTTGAAAGTGGATCCGGGTTCATAAGTAGCCCATATTGGTAAATTTCGATTGATTTCCTCTGTTGTATACTTTTGATAGTTACTGGGAGAAAAATTAGGTCGAGAAGATATTGCCAAGATTTCGCCTGTATTAGGGTCTACAGCAAGTCCTATTGCTTGATCAGGATTGTATTTTAAAACTGCATTATCTAATTCTCGTTCTAATACCGCTTGTAATTCATAGTTGATTGTAAGTGTAATGTTAATTCCATCTTGTGGCTCTTCATAAATTTCATTTAATTCCAACTTATTCCCTTTGGCATCAGATAAGTATTTAATCGCACCATACTCTCCTGTGAGGTAATCATTGTACATGAGTTCTAATCCACTCAAACCTTGATTATCAATTCCTACGAATCCTAATGTATGTGACATCATGGTATCATAAGGATAATATCTTCTAGATTCTTTTACCAAGTAGACTCCATCTAATTTTAGTGCATTAATTTGGTCTGCGATTTCATAAGAAAGTCTTCTCCCTTCAGGGTGAACTCTTTCAATAGAAGTTTTCTTACTGACATGGGCATACATATCATCATAACTAACTTTTAGAATTTCACTTAATTTTTGAGCAGTCGCTTCTTTATCTTTGATTTGATTTGGAATTAAAACAAGTGAAGTTGTGGTTTGATTATCTGCAAGTACAATGCCATTGCGATCAAATATTTTTCCTCTGTCTGCTTCGATTGGGAGATTTCGACTCCATAAACTAGAAGCTAAATGATTCAATTTGTTGTAATCAATTACTTGTGTATAAAATACTTTTCCAATAATTAAAGTAAAGATTCCAATTAAAACCAATAATACAATTTTAATTCTTGTATGAATTCCCTTATAGAACATGGACATCCCCTCTAAAAGAATATATGTACAACCTATTTGAAAAAGAACAAATAATCAAATACTATTTTTTATTACAAACAATGTAATTTCAAGAAATAGTTATAAGTTTCATTTAAATTCTGCTTTATATTAGAAATAGAATTATAATCGTAAATTTGTAGTTCTTTTTTTTTTAAACATATATGTTTATGTAGTAAAAGTCTAGCTATCTGCTTTTTTCAAAAAGATTTCAAATAAAGATTTTATACAGAAAAGAAGAAATACTTAGAATGGAATTTTTATAAATGAATAGGCTACAAAAAAAGAACTTTAATAAAGTCCTTTTATATTTTTATCAGAATCAATTGTCATATGCAAATAGGCAGGATTTGCAGACAATCCAGGCATGGTCATGATATTGCCTAAGTAAACAATAATAAAACCTGCGCCTGCAGCAACTTTAATACCTGTGATATGAATCGTATGATGATGAGGGTATCCTAATAATTTAGCATCATCACTTATCGAATATTGTGTTTTAGCGACACAAATAGGTAAATTGTGATATCCAATTTTTTCTAATTTAGAAATTTCATTTTGGATATTTTCAGGAATTATAATTTCTGCTGCTTGATAGAATTGTTTTAAAATGCATTCTATTTTTTTGATAATTGGAATGTCTAAAGAATAGGGGAAATGAAAAGTATTGTTTTGTTTACACAATTCAATTACTTTTTGGGCCAAAGGAATCGCACCCTCACTTCCTTTTGCAAAGGCATCACAAATAGCAAATGGTAAGCCTTGTTGTTCCACATAATTTTTGACATAAGCAATTTCTAAGTCTGTATCCGTAGCAAAATGATTCAAACAAATAAGTAAATTTGTATTCATTTGTTTCATCATATCAATATGTGCTTGTAAGTTACAAATTCCTTTTTCTAATTCATTTTCTCCATTATATTTTAAAGAGCGTATCGTAGTATTAATGATAACTAAATCAGGGCTTGTATTCATTTTACGACATTTGATATCCATAAATTTAAAAGCCCCTAAATCTGTTCCAAAACCTGCTTCTGTTACTACATAATCTGCGATTGATAAAGCGAGTTGATCGGCAATAATGGAACTACATCCATGCGCAATGTTTGCAAAAGGTCCTCCATGAATGAAAATAGGGTTGTGCTCTAAACTTTGGACCAAATTTGGTTTGATTGCATCTTTTAATAGAATTGTTAAAGCCTCTTCCGCTTGTAAATCCGCCACATATATAGGTTGGTTATCTTTTGTATAAGCAACTAAAATATGTTTCAAATTTTTTTTCAAATCCATTAAATTTTCAGAAAGACATAAAATAGCCATAATCTCAGATGCAGTAGAAATGACAAAGGTCTCTTTTCGTTTATGTTTACCAAGCAATTCCACATTGCGCAGTGCACGATCATTGATGTCTAAACATCTTGAAACTTGGATGGTATCAGAATCAATATTTAAAGTATTCCCTTGAAAAATATGATTATCGATGATAGCGCATAATAGATTGTTACAAGCGGTTACAGCATGAATGTCTCCTGTAAAATGCAAATTGATATCTTCCATAGGGACCACCTGGGCATATCCACCACCAGTAGCTCCTCCTTTTATCCCAAAAACAGGGCCTAATGATGGTTCTCTTAAAGTTGCAATACTTTTTTTGCCCAACTTGCATAACGCATCATTTAGTCCAATTGTAACAGTTGTTTTTCCTTCTCCATAGGGTGTTGGGTTAGTAGAGGTAACTAAAATGAATTTTCCATTTGGATTCCCAATTGTATCCAATTCCATTTTCGCTTTGTATTTTCCAAAATATTCTAAGTTTTCTTCTTGAATATTTAATTGAGAAGCAATTTCTCGAATGGGTTTTAGTGTTACTTCGTGTGCAATTTCAATATCTGTTTTCAAATTTATCACCTAGTCTCATTATACCATGTGTTCATTTATTTTAGAAGCATATATTATTCAATTCAAACAATGAATTTATTGTATTTGAATGGTAGTGCTAGGATGAGAGGAGTATATTATTTTTATATATTTTAGGATTAAAGGCATATATATAGATTAATAGCAAGTATATGTGATATTCAAGCAAATGCAAAAAAGTTTTTGTATTATAATCAATAGTCAAAACAATTTACAAATTGCATATAGTAAAGTAGTTGTTCAATTTGACAAATTCAAATTTTTTGATATAATTATACTTGTAAATTGATGGCACATTATTCTAGTCAATTACATTTTTGATGAAGGTGGGGCTAAAAATCCACTAAAGAGCATACCTGTGAAACTTCTGGTGCTTGCTGCTTACGCCCAGTTTGGGGTGGGTGCTGGAAGGTAAGAATATTGGGCGCTTCATAATGGCATATGAAATCCGACCCAGTATTCATGGAGACCTAGACTTGTTATCAACCTAGAGATTGGTGACGACCTGGGATTGAACCTACTATGTGGGGAAACTTACGAGTAGTGTAGCTTGTCTTGCGTGAACAATTTGGGATAGTTGAGCAAATAATGGTGATTTGGCCAAATCGGCATTGTTATCGCAATTTGAAATATTGTTTGCAAAAAAGAATTAATCAAAAATCGTGTTGGTGAGGAAATCTCCTAGAGTGTCCATTGGTATGGGATTGCAGTGCGTACTCAGTGGCAATCAAGCCATATATTCGGTAACGATATATTCATTTCTTTAAAGGGGAACCGCTATTCTGGTAACGGAAAGTAGAAATGAGGGAAATCCTGCTTGACCTTAAGACGTAAAGTTTACCATACCGATTGCCATTCATTTTTTTTATTTATAAGAGAGGAATTTACATGGACGACGAAGTCAAAAATTTAAAAGTACAAACAAGAAGGAAAGAGAAAATACATAAAAATAAAACAAATTGGAATTGGATTATTCAAATCACAGTAATTGCGTTTACAATTTCATTTTTATTTTCTTTTACATCAGAAATGGTAATACCAAATGTAAATATAGTTGTTGGAATTTTACTTTTAACAATTTTTATTTTATTAGGTGTTATATTTGATATGATTGGGGTCGCAGTAACTGCAGCCGATGAGAAACCATTTCATTCTATGAATTCTAGAAAAGTAAAAGGTGCCGATATTGCGGTTAGATTTAAGAAAAATGCGGATAAGGTAGCGTCATTTTGTAATGATGTGGTAGGCGATATATGTGGTGTTGTATCTGGATCAGCTGGAGCAATCATCGCGCTTTCTTTGTCTAATTTGTTAAAGGCAGATAAATTTATGATCACGTTATTTGTAACATCTATCATAGCAGCCCTTACTATTGGTGGAAAAGCAATTGGTAAAAGCTATGCAATGAATAAAAGTAATTTGATACTTTATCAATTTGCTAAAATAATATCTTATTTTTATAAAGTAAAAAAGTAGACAGCATTTTTATTTTTTTCTTTTATTATTATGATTTTATATACTATGCATACTGTAAATAGAAGGAGTAAAAAATGAAGAAAATAGTAATTACTTTAGGTATTCTTATACTAGTCTTGATAGGATATAAGAAAATTGAAAATTCAAAAAAATATTAGATATTGCAAGTAAAAAAATGAGTAATTTATCTAATTATGCATTGAAATTTCAAATGAATTTAGGCGTAAAAATGGAAGGAATGGAAATGACAATTCCATATATTATAGATGCAAAATATGATGAGAAATCAAAAATTGGAATTATGAATACTTCTGTCAAAATAATGGGAATTGATTTTTCTACAAATGTTTATACGCAAACAATTGATGGAAAAACCATTACTTATACAAGGGAAAATGAGGAAGAAGCAGAAGAAGGTATTTGGCTTAAAAAAATAGAAGATAGTCAAAGCAGTAACCAATTATTTGATTCTATAGCAGAAAAAATTAAAAAAATAAAACAAAAGAAATCAAATGATAAACATACAGATTATTATCAAGTAACAATTGATAAAGAACAAATGCAATCTTTACTGAATCAATCGTCTAGATTTACAAAGAGCAGTATAAATACAACTTATTATGAAATTGTACGTGATGTTATTGTGGATTTATATGTAGATAAAAATACAAATTATATAACAAAAATTTGTATGGATTTAAAAGATGCAATTCAATTGGATGAAAATGAAGCAGAGGTAAGTATGTTTACAATAATTTTAACCTTTAGTGAATTTAATAACGTAGGAACACTTACAATTCCAGAAGAGGTTATTCAAAATGCGATAGATCAATTAGATGTGGACCAGAGTTTCGATTTTTGAAGGTAGGGAACTATCTTTTTTCTTTTCATGACAATGGATTTGCGATATAATTGAATTATGAAGGAGGTAAAGTGTGTGTTATATTTTAGTACATGGTCTAGGACAAGATGATTCTAGTTGGAATCGTGTTTCTCAAAAATTAAAAGCGTATGAAATAGAAAGTAAAACACCAAATCTTTGGACACTTTCTCAAGGGAAAATAGATGTTCAAATACTTTATCAAGCTTTTTGCTCCTATTGTAATTTGCAAAATGGTAAATTAAATTTATGTGGGATTTCATTAGGTGGAATCTTAGCTATGCGTTATGCGGTAGACTTTCCTAAAAAGGTGGAATCTTTAGTTTTAATTGGAACTCCCTATCAATTTCCTAAAATACTGATGCATTTTCAAAATATAATTTTTCATTTGATGCCAAGGCGTACATTTACGAGATTAGGTATTTCCAAGTCTGATTTTATACGGTTGGTGCATACAACTAGTCAAGTTGATATTCCTTCCTTGGTTAAAAAGATATCCATTCCAACTTTGATTCTTTGTGGAGAAAAAGATAAAGCCAATCACAAAAGTACAAAATTACTTTACCAATGTATTGCAAACAGTCAAATGAAAGTGATTCAAGATGCAGGGCATGAAGTAAATCAAGACAACCCAGATTGTTTAGTAGACGTTCTTGTTTCATTTTGGACAAGTCAAAAAGAAAAAGTACAGGACAAATAAACCATTAGAATATGAAAAGCAATTTTTTCAATGGCAATATATATTGAATGAATTTTGATTACAAAAAGTGTTTTATGAAGTGTGAAAAGTTAGAAAAATTTCTTTCTAAAGAAGAGCTGATTGAATATAAATTTATAAAAATCAAATTCACTGAAAGGTATAGAATATTTGAAAATAAGGATTGCACATTTAAAAACCTAAGGGGTTTTAAAAATGAGAAAAAAGCTAAATTGTATAGGAAATTTGATATAAAGAAAATATTGTCAATACTTTCTTTTTTTGATATACTTGAATAGTAGTGTAGAGGTGATGTAGTATGGATTTAATTGTTTTACTAGTATTAATCGCAATTGTAATTATTGTATTTCGGGATAGTAAATGTTTTATTTATTGTTTAGGTATTATTGAAATTTTTTTTCACGCAATGAATTACATTGCCAATCATATTGGTGTTGCAGAAATTAGTCGTGTGATTACGAAATATATTCCATCTTCCATTTTGGTTATAATAGATAGATATGCAGATGGTCTTTTGTACGATATATTTGCATGGCTATTTGTCTTTTGTTTCTTTGTATTAGATTATTATTTAATTAAATACTTTTTTCATCGGAAATAAGGGTGATATCCCTTTTTTCTTTCGACAAAATAAGTACTTTTAATTATATATAATAGCATTGGTGATGGAATATGAGAAAATACTATTTATTTATCATAAAGCCAGAATATCATAAATTATATAAAAGTAAATCCAATGTATTGTATCAAACTTTATATAATTTACATCAATTAAAAGAACCCAATTTATATTATGGAATCTCTTTGTTTGATAGTGTTTGTCAACCATTTGCCATAAAATTATTAAATAATTATATTAGCAATCGTTATACCTGTACAATGAAGAGCGATAAAATTATACAGATACATTCTATTCAAGAAAGGACATTTTTACAAATTAATTATTCATCATGCATTGTAAAATCTAATGTTAACTTTCCTGAAATTCTAAAAGTTTTTCATATTTACAATAAAAAAATATTTGTGTGTGACTTTTTTAATGAGGATTATTTTTGGTTAAATGATCAAATGCAAAAAAGAAAGTGAACTTTTTTTTTTCATTCGCATATATTGTACTAGGTGGTTATCATGGATAAAATGGTAGAATTTAAAGAATTTGTAAAAGGAAAACCAGAATTGGTGCATTATGTACGTAATGGAGAAATGACATGGCAAAAATTTTATGAATTATATGATTTGTATGGAACAAAAGAAGATGTTTGGACACCTTATCAGAATGAAACAAAGAAAACAGTTGAAAAAGCAACTACTGCATTTGGAATGGCTGAAGTGTTAGAATGGTTAAAAACGGTAGATTTAGATAGTGTTCAAAATGGAATTAGTAGTATGCAACGCGTATTAGGTGTACTACAAGATTTTGGAAGCAAAGAAGAAGTCACAAAACCCGAATATAAACCGAGACCACTGTATAAACATTTTGAAGATTAATGACATTAGATATTCAATTTCGAATTAAAAATAATCCAAACTACCTAAGATATATTCGGGAAAATTCTATTTGGTATAAATGGTTAAGTCGTAATCCTAATCTCTTTTCAAAATTTGAAGAAGAAGTGAAAGAAAAATATGGGCTTAGACCAGGAGACCGAATTACGAAAGCTTTAGAAACTTTTGAACTTTTGCAAAGTGTTTTTGCAACTTTTAAATAAAATGTGTTTTTTTCCTTAATTTACTTCTTACAATATACATGTTATAATATAGAAAAAAATCCTATTATATAGGATTTTTTCGAAGGAGTGGAATAAATGTGATTAACTCACATTACTATTATAGACCACATATTTTATTTTATACAGAAAGTTGTGAAAAGATGAGAATTATTAGTGGAAGTTATAAGGGCAGAGAATTAGATGGTAGTAATTTAAAAGGGACAAGACCCACTATGGATCGCGTAAAAGAATCCTTATTTGGTATGATTCAAAATGAAATTAAGAATTGTATTTGTTTAGATTTGTTTGCAGGTAGTGGTTCTTTGGGGTTAGAAGCATTAAGCAATGGTGCAACAATTTGTTATTTTGTCGATCATAATTTTGATGCCATTCGTACGATACAAAGGAATAAAACAAAATTAAGCGTTAAAGAAGAGACTATTTTTTTGCAACAGGATTATAAACAAGCTTTGCAATATTTTTATCAAAATAAAGTTACATTTGATCTTATTTTTTTAGATCCTCCTTATCAAGAAAACTTGATTCAAGATTGTTTAGACAAAATTAGACAATATGATCTTTTAAAAGATGATGGTTTGATTATTTGTGAGTATGAAACAGAAGTATTTGTTTCAACATATACTTGTGTCAAAGAAAAAAAATATGGAAAAAAAAGAATTCGAATCTATACAAAAGAGAAAAGGATAGAAGAGTATTGAAAAAATATTCTTTTTTTTAAAAGGAGTTTGAAAACTTTTTCACTATGTTAATAGTGAGGAGGTGAGATAATCTTGAAAAAGTATCCTTATATTCATCAAGAAAATAGTAATGATTGCGGAATTGCTTGTTTGCAAATGGTAATACGTTATTATAAGGGATTTGTTCCAAAATCAATCCTTTCCAAATTTACGTATACAGACAAATTGGGAACAACAGCTTATCATATGATTGAAACATTAAAACAACTTGGATTTGAAGCAAAAGGTGTTTCATATGATTTTTCAAAGCCAGAATCTGTCATATTGCCCTGTATTGCTCATGTAACAATTCAAAAAAACTATCTACATTATATTGTAATCTATGAGATCGATTGGAAGAAAAAAGTTGTTGTCATTGCAGATCCTGCTAGTCAATTACAGAAAATGAATTTCGAAGCGTTCTTGCAAATATATAATAAGGTATTAATCATACTACATCCCATACAAAAAATACCAGTTTATCATAATTCATTTTCATTTGTAACTTATACATTAAAAATTATCAAACAATATTGGAAGTCTTTTCTTATCATATGTATGGCATCCCTATTTGTTTTTTTACTCTCTTTACTAAGTACATTTTATATTCAAATTTTATTTCATACTAGCTTTCACTATATACCGTATTTGCTTCTTCTTTTTATTCTATTTGAAGCAACGAAACATATATTTTCTTATTTTCGTAATATTTGGATTGGACGATTTCATCAAAAACTATCACTCATTTTATCAAAGGATGCATTTTCTAAGATTATGCAACTTCCTTATTTAGAATACCACAATCTTCCAACAGGAGACTTTATGGCACGTATACAGGATATTTATTTGATACAAGAAACGATTACATCGGTTGCTTTTACAATTTTATTTGATTGTTTGTTATTTCTTTGTGCTTTCATTTTTATTCTTTATTTAGAGCCAATTTTGTTTGTCATTTGTATAATTGTAAGTATTTCTTATTGGGGCGTTATGCATCACTATAAATCTATCCATCAAAAAAACATTTTTGCTTTGGAACAACAAAATGTACGAGTACAAACTTATCTAAATGATTATATGCACGGGTTTGAAATGGTAAAAGGGCTTTCTCTTACAGAGCAAGTGATTCATTCTTATGCTCAAAAATACCGTACTTATACAGAACATTTCTATCAGTTTCAAAAACAAGTACAGAAAGAAGCTTTGTTTCGAAATTGTTTTGAAAGTTTGGGGTATATTGCTTTTTTAGCCGTTGGAATTTTTCTATATGAAAAGGGGCAATTGAATGTAGGAATGTTTTTTACTTATCAGCTTTTATTTTCTTTTGTTATGAGTCCAATTGTTCAAATTGTGGATTCCAACTTCTTAATAGAAAGAGCAAAAAATGCAATGGAACGTATTTCTAATCTTTCAAGTTCTGCAAAAATTCGTACTGGTAAAAATGATGTAATCCAAGAAATCGTTTGCCATGGATTATGCTATCATTATAAAGAAGTACCTATTTTAAAAGATTTAAATATGACATGGAGAAAAGGGCAAAAAATTCTATGCATGGGTACAAGTGGGAGTGGAAAGAGTACTTTGCTCAAATGTATTAAAGGTTATTACCCTATCAAAGGAGAACAGCTTTTGATCAACAAAAAATCGTATATTAATTATGATTCTACTTATTTAAATAATCAAATTTTATATATTTCTCAAAATGAATCATTAATTGTAGGAAGTCTTTGGGATAACCTTACTTTAATGAATACGTATTCTAAAAAAAGAATAGAAGATGTAATTGCATTGTGTGAAATTGATACAATTGTGAAAGAAAATCCTCTCCAATATCAAATGCTAATAGAAGAAAATGGCAATAATTTATCTGGTGGTCAGCGTGCTCAAATTGTACTTGCCCGTACTTTACTCAGATCTTTTCAAGTACTTTTAATTGATGAGGGGTTTGGTCAAATGGATTCCAACTTAGAAAGAAGAATTTTAAAGCAAATTTTTTCAAAATACCCCGATAAAATTATTGTGGTGGTGTCCCATCGGAAAGAGAATATGGATTTATATGATTTAGTCGTGCAAATGGAAAAAGGGAAGGTTGTAGATTGTATAGAAAGGAGTGTATCTTAATTGAGAATGCTTTGGAAAATGGTAGTCGCATTTATCTTTATGTTTACAATATAGTAAAAAATTAGAAAGGATGGAGGTAATATGAAAACATTAGAAGAACATGAATTAAAACAAATCGTTGGTGGGTTTTCCTTTGGCTTAGGCACAATTATAGGCATTGGTATTACGTTTTTGATAGGATTATTTGATGGTATTGTAAGACCATTAGGGTGTCATTCATGAGAGAACTAAATAAAGAAGAATTGTTAGAAATCTCAGGAGGTGCAATTTCAGGAGCAATTATCACTGCGTTAATCAAAGGAATCAATACTATATTAGAGTTAGGAAGAAGTTTAGGAACTGCCATTCGAAGGATACATACAGGAAACTTTTGTAGATAAGGAATACATTGTATTCCTTCAGACTGTTGACAAAGTAATTTGTTAAAAGTCTTTTTATTTTTGAAAATATGT
>CAOJDP010000038.1 GCA_948433085.1 uncultured Caryophanales bacterium | reverse complement strand
TCATTAAAAAAGTGATATATTCTTTTTGAACATACCACTTTGTCAACAATCTGAAGGAATACATTGTATTCCTTTTTTTCAATTACAAAAAACTATATGTTAAACCATGTCTTATATAAAAAGTATTGTTATTAAAAATAGGAGATAGTTGAAGGAATGATTTCATCATACAATAATTGACAAAACTAGATATATTTTATTGAAAAATGGGAAAATCAGTGCTATAATAACTTTAGTTTCAGAAGGGAGGGAATAGTATGACTAAAGTGATTGTTCAAAATGGAAACATAGATAGCGCACTTAGAACTTTTAAACAAAAAAATTTAAAAAGTGGCCTCCTAAAAGAAGTACGTGAAAGACAAGAAGGTTATTTGAAACCAGGAGTAAGAAGAAGAAGAGCGAAGAAAGAAGCAATTAAAAATAGTAGAAAAAGACAAAGAGAAAATTTCTAAAAGCCAATGATAGGCTTTTTATTCTAGAAAGAGGATTCTTATGAAAGAAAGAATATTAAACGATTTAAAAGAAGCAATGAAAAATCAAGACAAAGAAAGATTATCTGTTATTCGTATGGTAAAAGGAGCCATTCAAATGGAAGAATTAAATGTGAAACATGAACTGACAGATGATGAAATAATTGGCATTGTTGCAAAGCAAATTAAAACGAGAAAGGAATCAATTTCTGAATTTGAAAAAGGAAATCGTACAGATTTGATAAAAAAAACGGAGTTAGAAATTGAAATACTAAACGACTATATGCCAGAACAATTGAGTGAAAAAGAGATTCTTATGGAAATCGATAAGGCATTTGCACTGATTCAACCAACTGCAGTATCAGATATGGGAAAATTGATGGGGCATTTAACACCAATTTTAAAAGGAAGAGCAGATATGGGAAATGTTAGTAAAATTATTCGCGAAAAGCTTGCTTCATTGTAGGAGAAATGATAAATTATATTAGGGAAAATAAATCATAAAATAGTTTGTAGAAAAGTAAAAATAACATATGTGCTATATGCAAACTGGGGGCAGAATAAAGGATATACCCAAAATATAGAAAAATAACTAAATAGTTGAAAAATAGTGAAGATGAAAGTCTTATAAAATAAGACAAATAATAATATGCTCAAGAAATATCAACTATAAATAATAGAAAAATAGTTGTTTTTGCAAGTGCAAAAATGGTTGTTGGTGTCCCTTATATGCAATAGAACTCCTTATATTATAAGTCCTTTATTATTTCGTGGTGCATTCCCATATCCTGTTGTAATAAAAAATTTAACTATTTCTGTAATTTTATGGTAATTATTTGAGGTTTAAGTTATAATTTTATTATAGTAGTTTATCTAATTTTACTAAAGGATGGTGAACAATTTTATGTTAGATGCAAATTTTAATCAAATTATTGATATGATTGAAAGAAGAAAAAATAATGCTTATAGAAAAGTAAATGAAGAAATGATTTTACTTTATTTAGATGTTGGAAAATTTTTATATGAGTTAATAGAAAATGGTAGTTATGGAGACAAAATAACTACAAAAGCAGCAGATTTTATGAAAACTAATTATCCATCCATAAAAGGTTTTACAAAAAGAAATATTGAAAGAATGGTACAATTTTATAAAACATATAAAGATGATGAGATTGCGACACCACTGGTGACGCAATTAAGTTGGACAAATAATTTATTAATTTTAAGTGGTTCTAAATCTATTGAAGAAAGACATTTTTATTTACAATTATTATTAAGGAAAATTATTCAAAAAGAGAATTAGATAGACAAATTACTTCTGCTTATTATGAGCGATATCTATTATCAGAAGGTAATGCACTTCCAACTACTAATAAAACTATTGATGAAGATGATTACCCAGACACAAGGATTTTAGATCTTTATAGTTTAGAATTTTTAGACTTACCAAATGAGTATTCAGAAAAAGACTTAAAAAATGCTATAGTAAAAAATTTAAAGGATTTTATTTTAGAAGTTGGAAAAGATTTCACCTTTATAGGATATGAGTATAGAGTCCAAGTTGGAAATCACGACTTATTCATAGATTTATTATTCTTTAATAGAGAATTATCTTGTCTTGTTGCTTTTGAATTAAAATTAGGCGAATTTAAAGCAGAATATTTAGGAAAGATGAATTTATATTTAGAAGCATTAGATAGAGATGTTAAAAAGAAAAATGAAAATCCAAGTGTTGGAGTAATTTTATGCAGTTCTAAAGATAAAAACATAGTTGAATATTCACTTAGTAAAAATATGTCTCAAACATTAATTTCTGAATATAAATTAAAATTAATTGATAAAAAATTATTAGAAAATAAATTAAGTGAGATGAATCGAATTCTTGAAAACGAAAATTAAAAAAGAAAAATAATATGAGGAGAAGGATATGCTATGCATAAAAATATAAGAAATGCTGTAAGGACCTTTTTAATAGAAGACAATTCGGTAATCTGTACAAAATATAAAGTAGATAATGTTGGATATATTGACATACCAGGAGGAAAAATTGAACTGGATGAAACTCCACAACAGGCAGCTGTGCGAGAGTTTAAGGAAGAAACTGGCATTGACATAAGTGAATTAGAAAAGTTGGGGAAAATAATTGTAGAATATCCAGATAGAATCTATAATATGGAAGTGTTTATTGCAACAAAATATAATGGATTTCCTCAAGAATTTAATGAAAATGAATCATTTTGGTTATCTATTAATGATTTGTTGAAAAATGAAAAACGATATGCTATAACATATTTACTTCAGCCAGAATTTCAAAATGTATTAAAAACTAAGAGTATTAATATCAAATTTTTAGTGGATGAAAATCATAAAGTTTTAGATATTTCAACAATTCAGTGATAAATTATTTTGGGTATATCCCTAATTCTAGGGGGGTATATCCCTTTTTTTAATGAAAAGAAAAATAAAGTAATAATATACGATGGAATAAAGAATAAAAAGAAATATAAAATTAATAATAGGAATTATAATTGGTATGCTCTGTAGTGGAGTGACTGTCTATGCAAGCTATCAATATGTAGCAAGCGAAGTATCTTATAGTCCAGCCAACAAGAATTGGAAAGTTGAGAGTGTAGAAGAAGCATTGAACGATTTATATGAACAGAATAAAGAGGTAGGAAATGGATATGGTGTTAGGAGAAAATTGGATGCAGTTACGTCTGTATGGGAGCGTGTTGGTGCATCAAAAGATTTAGAAGCAATTGCGCAAATTGGAACAACACCTGTTAAAAATGATTTTGACACCATTTATCCATGGAGTGATATAATCTCTTATAATTATGATACAGACACAAAGCAAATAACTGCTTATTATGGAGAAGAAAATTTTACATTTACGCCAACAGGCAATGTAGAAGTATTAACGCGCATTCCAGAATTCTATTATAGAAGATATCAGGATGATACTTATGAATATATTTATATTTCTAAAGAAGCAAAAGAAGGATATATTAAAAGCGAAGCATTTAGTATTGGAAGATATCCGATTTCTGGGAATAGTACAAGGGTACATAGTCGAAGTGGAACATTACCTTTAAGTAGTGTTACTATAGGAAATATCAGAAATTATGTGGAGAAGTTAGGAGAAGAATTTAGTCAATTGGATTATCATTATTTTATCTTACAACTTTTGTATTTGGTCGAATATGCGGATTATGATTCACAAGATAAATTAGGACTAGGGTATACCAATACATCTCATACAGGTCCAATCAAAAGTGGAGGATGTGACCCATTAGGAATGAAGTCTGGAAGTGCAGATGGAACAGACAATAGTTCAATGATTTATAGAGGAATAGAAGATATCTTTGGAAACATATGGCAATTTGTTGATGGAATTAATGTAAAAGATTATCAAGCTTATATTTGTTATGATAAAAATCAATATGAAGTAGATAAATTTGATGGTTGTTATCAGCCATTAGGATATGTAAATGCAAAAACAGCTGATAATTGGATATCTAAACTGGGTTATGATCCAAACAACTCACTTATCGCACTACCAATAGAAACAAATAAAAATAGTACACCTTATCTAACCAACTCCTATATAACGGATTCCTATGGTTCTAATTCAGGAAATAGAATAGCTCTTGTTGGTAGTTCTTTAAATAGTGGATTTACTGGTGGTTTATTTCATTTGTCTGTGCGTGACACTTCATCTGTTGTTTATATAAGCCGAGGTTCTCGTCTGCTGAAAACCAGTTAAACAAAATATAGGACTACTCTAAAAAGCGACACAATAATTTGTGTTGTTTTTTTATAATGTTTTTGGGTGATGCGATGAAACTCTATTTAGATTTGATTTTTCTAATTAACTTTGGATTTGATTTCATATTATTATTAGTTGTTTCTTATCTTTTAAGAAGAAATGCATCCATCAAACGTATTTGTTTTGGTGCTTTCTTAGGTGGAATTAGTATTTTCTCTCTTTTTTTACCAATGACAACAATTTCATTATTTTTGTTTAAAGTACTCATTAGCATTTTAATGATTGTTATAACATTTTCTTACAAAAATAGAAAATACTTTTTTCAAAATGTTTTTTATCTTTATTCAGCAAGTATGATTTTAGGAGGTTTTCTTTATTTTTTAAACGTTCAATTTTCTTATAAACAACAAGGAATCATCTTTTTTCATAATGGACTTAGCATTAATGTTATTTTTCTGATTCTTACATCTCCCATTATTTTGTATGTATATGTAAAACAGGGAATTCGTTTAAAAACATTTTATTCTAATCTGTATACAGTGAAGATTCAAATTCAGCAACAGTCTTATGAATGGAAAGCATTTTTAGATACAGGAAATCGATTGACCGATCCTTATTTTCACCGACCGATTGTTTTAGTTTATAAAGATAAAATTCGTGATTTGGAAAATTTAGAATATATTTTAGTCCCCATGCATACAATAGAGAAAAGTGCTATGATAAAATGTATTCGCGCAGATGTATTTACAATTGTAGGAAATTGTAGTTGCAAAGATGTTTGGATTGGATTATGTGATCACCCAATTACAATGGAAGGAATTGATTGTTTGTTACACCCAAAATTATTGGAGGAATCAATATGATAAAAAAATTAGTACAGTGGGTTAGAAGTTTATTTTGTGAAGATGAAAATATTTTCTTTATTGGAAGTACTGATAAATTGCCAGAGCCATTATCTAAAGAAGAGGAAATATTGTATGTAGAAAAATCTATGGATGGAGACTTAGAAGCAAGAAGTAAGCTAATTGAACATAATTTAAGACTTGTTGTCTTTTTATCCAAAAAGTATGAAAATACAGGAATTGATTTAGAAGATTTAGTCAGTATTGGGACAATTGGATTGATAAAAGGCGTGAATACTTATAAATTGGATAAAAATATTAAACTTGCTACATATGCGTCTAGATGTATTGACAATGAAATTTTAATGTATTTACGAAAAAATAAAAAAAGGCGAACAGAAGTAAGCTTTGAAGATAGCTTAAGTTATGATGCAGAGGGAAATGAGTTACATTTAGAAGATATTTTAGGTACAGAAAGTGATATTGTGACTAAGGGCTTAGAAGAAGAAACGGAAAAAAAGATGCTACATACCGAAATTTCAAAATTAAATAATCGAGATAGACAAATTATGACTTTGAGATATGGATTAAAGTCAGGTAAAGAGATGACACAAAAAGATGTGGCTCAAGTTTTAGGAATTAGTCAATCCTATATTTCGAGAATTGAAAAGAAGGTTATTCGAAAATTAAAAGGACTAGGAAAAGTAGCGTAAAATACCATTTGGTATTTTTTTTTATTGAATGAGAAGGTATTGTGAAAATGTTATGTTTTCGGAAAAATTTGACAATAAAATAAATGTGCTATAATAGGCAACATCACTTGAATTAAAATGGAAAAATTATATTGTGGTTTGTTGATAGCAAAACACGCAAATATACTATATGCAAAAAGGGGATATACCCTTTTTAGTGGGTCAGGGAGTAAGGAGAATAAGCAATGTAGAACAATTACAAAAGTGGAATAATTGGAAACAATTGATGCATAAAACCCAGACGAATTTTTTGCAAATAGCGTAGAAGAAACTGTAAAAATGTATATCCATCATTTCGTACACAATGTTTTATATATAGATTCAAATTGTGGATTAGAGAAATATTTCATTATGTATTTGAAAATTCTATTAATATGTATTTAGAATCACCAACATAAAATATATATCACTATATCGATTCAAGGAAATCATTACATGTAGAAAGGCGTATTCGAAATAATATTAGCTATTCTTGGGATAAAGTACCTGAGCAGACAAAGGAAAAAATTTTTGCCAATTTGATACCAAAGAAAAAGCCCATCAAACCTATATTATATCATTAGTTTATATGAATACATGAATGGAAATTTTTATCAAATTCCAGAGGAAGAAGCAAAACAAATAGAGATGCTGATAAAGGAAAAAACTATTTTGGCGCATAGCGCCACACTTCCTAAGGAATACGCTGATTTTAAATTACGATTTTTTGTCAGAAAATTAATGTATGAACAATATCAGGACTATAATACTTTCATTTATATTGGTGCACGAAATATTGCATGGATTGGTTGTACTCATATATAATAAAACTGGATGGAGTTTATAACATTCCGTTTTTATTTGCAATTAAGAAGCGTTCATACTTTAAAATAAGTAAATTGAGGGAAAACAGATTCATATAATAGCAAATAAAATTAGTATCTCAAATAAAGATTGTATATATATTTGTATTTTGTAACATAAAATATGTGAAATTGTCAAAAATAAATTTATTAGCACATACATATTGACAATGCTAATAGAATATATTATAATGAAGTAGCACTCATGAAAAGAGTCTGCTAGAGGTGATGCCATTGCTAAATAAAAGACAAGTTGAATTATTAAAATTGATTGTAGAAAATTATATCAAGATTGCCAAACCAGTCAGTTCTAAATCTTTATGCAAAACATTAAATTGTTCTAGTGCTACCATAAGAAATGAAATGAGCACTTTAGAAGAATTGAATTTACTAGAAAAAACACATACATCATCAGGACGTGTCCCCAGTGAAAAGGGCTATCGTTATTACGTTGATTATATTATGCAACCTAAAGAACTAACAGGCGATGATATGTTAAAACTACAAACTGTTTTTAAAAATCAATCGCTTATATTAAGCGATGCCATTACCAAAAGCATGGAAATCATTACGGAACTAACCAATTATACATCCATTGTATTAGGTACTTCATCCAAAGAAAATCGTATTAGTAAAATTGAGGCAATTCCCATTGATGAAAACAATATGGTTGCGATTGTCGTTACAGACAAAGGCCATGTTGAACATAAGAATGTCGTTGTTGAAGAAAAAGTATCCGCCCTAGAAATTAAGCAAACTGTTGATTTAATCAATAAATTTCTAATTGGTACACCAATTGATGAAGTTAGTGCGAAACTAGAATTTGAAGTAAAACCCCAAATTGGCACTTCCGTCAAACAACAAAGAGCGATTTATGATGCTTTATATAATGTGCTATCAGACTTACATGAAGATTCAAGTGTCCATATTACAAAGCCAAGCAACATTTTGAAACAGCCTGAATTCAATGACGCTGATAAAATAAGAGACATTTTGAATAAATTTGAAGACAAAGAATTTATTCAAAGTGTTGTAGAAAGTGATGAAGAAGATACAGGAATTAATATTTATATTGGGAGTGAAAATGATTTTGATGAAGATGTAACGGTTATTAAAACCAATTATTCTGTAGAAGGAGTTGAAGGTACGATTGCTTTGATTGGGCCAAAACGAATGGAATATGATAGGGTTACAACACTGTTAGAATTTATTAAAAATCATATCAATGAATAGGAGGAAAACATGGAAAAAGAAATAAATCAATGCGAAGAAACTTGTCAAGAATCACATTATGATGAAACATGTGAAGGATGTACTTGTCATGAGGAAAAACCATGCGAATGTGATCCGTGTACATGTGATGATGATTGTTCTTGTGAAGGTGGAACTTGCAAAGAAATAAAAGGCAAGAAGAAAGAAAAAAAGGACAAACATAAACTTGAGGAATTAGAAAAACAAATAAAAGAGTTGGAAGAAAAAAGTTTACGTGATAAAGCAGAAATGGTTAATTATAGGAAACGAAAAGATGAGGAAATGTCACGTATCTTAAAATATAGCAATGAAGATATTGTGAAACAAATTTTACCAGTAGTTGATAACTTTGAACGTGCTATTAAAATGGATGATCAAAATTTAGAGGATCAATTATCTAAATTTTTAGAAGGCTTTAAGATGATTTATTGTAATCTCATTCATATCTTGGAAAGTTTTGAAGTAAAGGCAATTGATGGGGTGAATAAACCATTTGATCCTACTTATCATGAAGCGGTTTTAACTGAAAAAATAGATGGGGTAGAATCAAATATGGTGGTAGAAGTATTACAAAAAGGATATCTATTAAAAGATAAAGTGATTCGCTCTGCGATGGTAAAAGTAAGTGAATAAGAGAAAGGAAAGATAATATGAGTAGAATTATAGGAATAGATTTGGGAACTACAAATAGTTGTGTATCTGTATTTGAAGGAGGAGAAGCAACTGTAATTGCGAATGCAGAAGGATTACGTACTACTCCATCTGTAGTTGCATTTAAAAAAGATGAAATTATTGTTGGTCAAAAAGCAAAAAATCAAGCAATGACCAATAAAGATACCATTGTTTCTATTAAAAGAAAAATGGGAACAAATGAAAAAGTAAATGCCAATGGAAAAGATTATAGTCCAGAAGAAATATCAGCTATGATTTTAGGGGATTTAAAGAAAACAGCAGAAGCTTATTTGGGCGAAAAAGTAACAAAAGCAGTTATTACAGTACCTGCATACTTCAATGATGCACAAAGACAAGCAACAAAGAATGCTGGTAAAATTGCAGGCTTAGAAGTAGAGAGAATTATCAATGAACCAACTGCAGCTGCTTTGGCTTATGGATTAGATAAGCAAGATAAAACAGAACAAATTTTAGTATATGATTTAGGTGGAGGAACATTTGATGTATCCATTCTTGAAATTGGTGATGGTGTTTTTGAAGTCAAAGCAACAAGTGGAAATAACCATTTAGGTGGGGATGATTTTGACGAACGAATCATGAATTATTTAGTTGCAGAATTTAAAAAGGAAAATAGTATTGATTTATCTAAAGATAAAATGGCTATGCAACGTTTAAAAGAAGCTTCAGAAAAAGCCAAAAAAGATTTATCAGGAATGGCATCTACAGAAATTTCATTACCATTCTTATCACAAAATGATGATGGACCTGTTCATTTGAACATAAATTTAACAAAAGCCAAATTTGAAGAGTTAACACATGATTTAGTAGAATCTACATTAGAACCTGTTCGTAATGCTTTAAAAGATGCGAAATTAACCAAGAATGATATTGATAAAGTTATTTTAGTTGGAGGATCTACACGTATTCCTAAAGTACAAGAAGTTATTCAAAAAGAGCTTGGAAAAGAACCTTCTAAAGGAGTGAATCCAGATGAAGTAGTTGCTATGGGTGCTGCGATTCAAGGAGGTGTTTTAGTAGGAGATGTTGCAGATATCGTCTTACTAGATGTGACACCGTTATCTTTAGGAATTGAAACAATGGGAAATGTAATGACTGTTTTAATTCCTAGAAATACAACAATTCCAACTAGCAAATCACAAGTGTTTTCAACTGCCGCAGACAATCAACCCGCTGTAGATATTCATGTATTACAGGGAGAAAGACCAATGGCTGCTGATAATAAAACATTAGGAAGATTCCAATTGACCAATATTCCAGCAGCGCCAAGAGGTGTACCACAAATTGAAGTTACATTTGATATTGATGCAAATGGGATTGTCAATGTAAAAGCAAAAGATTTGGGTACAAATAAAGAACAATCCATTACGATTACATCTTCTACTTCATTGAGTGATGAAGAAATTGATCAAATGGTAAAAGAAGCAGAAGCAAATAAAGAAGCGGATCAAAAACGTAAAGAGGAAGCAGAAATACGTAATGAAGCGGAACAACTTGTTTTCCAAACAGAAAAATCAATTAAAGATTTAGGGGATAAGATTAGCAGTGAAGATAAAGAAAAAGCGGAAGCAGAAATGAAAGAATTAAAAGAGGCTATGGAAAAGGACAACATTGATGAGATTAAAGCAAAAAAGGATAAATTACAAGAAACTGCTATGGCTTTTGCAACCAAAGTATATGAAGAAGCTGCAAAGGCAGCGCAAGAAGCACAAGCAAATGCATCATCAGAACAAAAAGAAAGCGCAAAAGATGATGGTGTTATCGATGCTGAATTTGAAGAAAAATAATTGGAAGTTCTAGGAAACTAGAACTTTCATCCTATATAGAAGAAATGGAGAATAAAATGGAACAAGAGAAAGCTAGAAGTGAGATTGCGAAACAAGACCAATGGAGTATCGAAGATGTATTTTCATCTACCAAACAAGTAGATGATGCGTTAATCATGCTAGAAAAAAAAGTAGAAGAATTAATTTCCTATAAGGGAAAAATTATGGAAAGTAGTCATACATTACAATTATTTTATCAATTGCATGATGCAATGGATGAATTGTTAACGAAAATTTATGTATATGCACATATGAAATGTGATGAAGATACTTCGAATGCTGAATATCAAGCTATGAAAATGAAAGTGGATAAAAAAGTAGAATCCTATCAAGAAAAACTTTCTTTTATTGGTCCTGAGATGTTAAAAACGCCTTATGATGTTGTCTTAAAATACATAGAGGAAAATGAAACTTTAAAACAATACCAATTTGATTTAGAAGGAATTTATCGTTATCAAAAGCATACATTAAGTGAAAGAGAAGAAGAAATTATTACAGCAGCTCAAAGTGCAATGGGTGGTTGTGCAGAAGCATTTTACAATTTAGACAATGCAGATATTCACTATGGAACAGTCATAAATGATGAAGGAAAAGAAGTAGAACTTACCAATGCGAATTATGGACGTCTTATGAATAGTCGTAGTCGTAATGTAAGAAAGAATGTATTTGATACAATGTATGCTTATTGGAAAAGTATTACAAATACAGTTGCTGCTACGTTAAAAGGTCAAATCAAAGAAAATATCTTTCTTAGTAAAATTCATAACTACAATAGTCCTTTAGAAGCAAGCCTGTATGCAGATCATATTGAAAAAAAAGTTTATACCAATTTAATTGATACAGTACATAAGAATTTAGATAAAATGTATGATTATATGGAAGTCCGAAAAGATTTATTAAATGTTGAAGAACTTCATATGTATGATCTTTATGTAGATTTAGTAAAGGAAAAAACAGAGGATATATCGTTTGAAACAGGAAAACAAATGATATTTGAAGGATTGAAACCACTTGGGCAAGCTTATTTGAACGATTTAGAAAAGGCTTTTCAAGAACGTTGGATTGATATTTATCCAAATAAAGGCAAGAAATCAGGCGCATATAGTTGGGGAAGCTATGGAACAAAACCATATTTGTTACTTAACTATGATGGAACTATGGATTCTGTTTCGACTATGGCACATGAATTAGGGCATTCGATGCATTCTTACTATTCTTGTAAAACGCAACCCTATGTATATAGTGCTTATCCAATCTTTTTAGCAGAAATTGCTTCCACAGTAAACGAAGTATTATTGAATGAGTATTTATATCAAAATGCGAAGACAACTCATGAAAAAATGATGTATCTTACAGATTTTTTAGATAAAGTTAGAACAACAATTTATAGACAAACCATGTTTGCAGAATTTGAATTACTTATTCATGAAAAAGAAGAACAAGGAATTCCATTGACATCAGAAGAGTTCTCCAATACCTATTATCATTTAAATCAAATCTATTATGGAAATGGTGTTGTAGTAGATGATGCCATTCGTTATGAATGGGAAAAAATACCACATTTTTATACTTCATTTTATACGTATAAGTATGCAACAGGTATGTCCGCTGCAATTGCAATCGTAACTGATATTTTAAATGGTAAGGAGGGAATTCAAGATGCATATTTAGCGTTTCTAGCATCAGGTGGTAAAGATTACCCACTTGAATTGTTGAAAAAAGTGGGAATCGATATGACTACACCTGAACCAATAGAAAAAGCTTTGGATTTGTTCGATAAAAAATTAAAAGAATTAAAACAATTGTGTATAAAATAAACAACTTAAGAAAGGAGTATGTATTATGAATAAGAGAGACTATTATGAAGTGCTCGGTGTGAGTAAAAGTGCAACAGATGCAGAGATTAAAAGTGCATTTAGAAATTTAGCAAAAAAATACCATCCTGATGTTTCTAAAGAACCAGATGCCGCAGAAAAATTTAAGGAAGCGCAAGAAGCATATGCTGTATTATCTGATGCAGAAAAACGACGTCAATATGATCAATTTGGACACGCAGCTTTTGATCAAATGGGTGGCGGTGCAGGTGGCTTTGATTTTTCAGGATTTGATTTTTCAGATATTTTTGGGGATTTATTTGGTGGTGGTTTTGGCTTTGGTAGTGGGCGAAATTCTTCTCGTGCACGACAAGGTCAGGATTTATTAATCCGAATGGATTTGACTTTTGAAGAAGCTGTTTTCGGTTGTAAAAAAGAGGTAGAATTAAATGTACAAGAAAATTGTGATACTTGTCATGGAAAAGGTGGATTTGATGAAGAAACTTGTTCTACCTGTCATGGAAGTGGACAAATAACAGCTGAGCAGCGTACTTTGTTTGGAACATTTATGACCAAAACAACTTGTTCTACCTGTGGAGGCAAAGGTCGTACTTATAAAACAAAGTGTTCTACTTGTAAAGGAACTGGGAAAGTAAGAGTCCACAAAATGAAAGAAGTGAAAGTACCAGCAGGGGTAGATACTGGAAATCGTTTACGACTTGCAGGAGCTGGAGAAGCTGGAATCAATGGGGGACCATCTGGTGATGTTTATATTGAATTTAGGGTGAAAAGCCATCCTTTATATGAGCGTGATGGGAATGATGTTTATTTAGAGCTTCCTATTACAATTACAGAAGCAGTGCTAGGATGTAAAAAAGAAATTCCTACATTATATGGAACAGTGAAGCTTGCCATTCCAGCTGGTAGTGAAACAAATGATAAACATAGATTAAAAGGAAAAGGTATTGAAGATGTTAGTACTGGTAAAAAAGGAGATATGTACGTTATATTAAGTATTCATATACCAAAAAAACTATCCAAAGAACAAAAGAAATTATTTGAAGAATTAGCGCATACAAAATTAGATGATAGTAGTGATTTTGACAAAATTCAAAAATATTTATAGATGATTAAAAGTAAAACTGATAAATTTATGTAAAAAGTATAGCGATATGCTTTTTTTTAGAGTGATGCTATCAATAGCAATGTGATTTTCTTAATCTCTTATTCATAAAGATAAAAATTATGGTGAATAATATATTTGGGTGTATGCAAAATGAAAAAAATAGTATTAAGTTTTATTTCATTCAAGAGTGATTATTAAAATCCTTCATTGCAATATATATTTTTAAACCATTATGGAACTGGCCTCATAGGAATCACTAAGTTTATTTCAATTTGTTAAGAGAATGATTTTATTGTTGTCTATTTATTCTAAACTGTTGTATAATAACAAGGTAAGGTGAGACAAATGAGAAAAAAAATAATTGTAATCTGTAGTGTGTCAGTTGTATTTCTGATAATTATAGGAGGCTTTTTTGGTTTTCAATCTTTCCAAAAGCAACAAGAAATTCAAAAATTAATAGAAGAGATTACAGCACATTATAGTTTATATGTGACGGTCGAAAAGGGATCTTTGTATTGTAAAAAGCAAATGGGTTATGAAGTCTGTGGTACGATATCAAATCCAATTACAATTCCTTTGGAAGATGTGAAAATTGGAAAAAACAGTCAATATTTTCAAATTAAAAATACCAATTATTATCTTTTTTATAAAGATACAAAAGTAGCAGAATCACTTAAAGATAAACATACAAATTATATTGTATTTAATCAGAATATAAAAACATTAGAGACTACAAATTTATTTCAAAATGGAAATCCAGTATTATCTATTTCGCAAGCAATGGAATTTCCAATTGTTTATCAAGATACCGATTATTATTATATAAACTATTTAGAACAAATATTTGCGATTTCTAAGATAGATTCAATAGAGGTATTAGCACATCAAAATACGGAAGAGGTATCTGCAACAAAAATACCTGTACTTTATTATGAGAATATGGAATCTTGGAAAGAACAAGAAAATTGGAAAGAACAACTCGCATTATTAAAAGATGGTGGTTTTTATTCCATATCACTTTCTGAATATGAAGCATGGTTTCAAGGAAATCTTCGTTTGAAAGAACATGCAATCTTATTGTTAGCACAACAAGATAGAATCATAGAGGATTATCAATTTTATAATCCAGCCAATTCTTCTATTTCCTTTTTAAGTGCTTCCGCTGTATCAGAGCCTCAGAAAGCCTATCAATATCAGGTAAATATGACAATATCGAAAGAACAATTTGCGGACATGCTTTTGGGAAATCCAGTAATTACTTCCAATAAAGATCAGAAAGTTGCAGTTTTAAACTATCATTTCTTTTATAATCCAGATATTGGTGAAGCATGTAATGAGAATATCTGTCTTGCGACTTCTAAATTTGAAGAACAATTGCAATATTTAAAAAACAATGGTTACTACACGCTCACGATAGGAGAATTTAGAGATTGGATGTATGGAAAAATAGATATTCCAGAAAAAAGTGTATTGTTAACGATTGATGATGGGGCCGCTGGAACAGGCAAACATAATGGTCATAAATTAATTCCATTGTTAGAGAAATATGATTTACATGCTACCTTATTTTTAATTACAGGTTGGTGGGATATTGCAAATTATAGTTCACCTAATTTAGATGTTGAGTCACATACGAATGATATGCATACAATGTATGAAAGTGGGGCACAATTATTAATTTCTTCCCATGAACAAGTAATCAATGATTTGAAGCAATCAATTGAAGTTACCAAAAGTAAAATAGCATTTTGTTTCCCATTTTATGCATACAATGAAACGGCAATCAATCAAGTAAAACAAGTTGGATTCGAATTGTCATTTGTCGGAGGAAACTATAAAGCAAGTAGAAATAGTGATAAATATAAAATTCCAAGATATCCAATTTATAAAAATATTACGATGCAACAATTTATTCAGATGATTTCGTAAATTTTTTCTGTATCGCATTTTTAAAAACGTATGTTTAGAAAAAACTAAGGTATTTGCTATTGCTTATGCTTCTTAAATTATTTCTTACTTTATGCAATTGTTATCTGTTTTAATCAGTCCTATTCATCCTAACGGGCTGTTTTTTTGTGACAAATGAATTGATTTATGTTATGATAATTAGGGTGATTCTATGGTCTATTTAGATTATTCCGCAACAACGCCTTGTCGCAAGGAGGTATTAGAGAGTTTGGTTGCAGTCACAAATGAAAAAATTGGAAATCCAAATTCTTTACATCGATTAGGGGTAGAAGCGAAGCAATTAGAAGGACAAGCAACAAAGCAAATTGCAGATATACTCGGGTGCAAGTCATCAGAGGTTATTTATACAAGTGGAGCAACAGAAGCAAATAATATGGCAATCAAGGGAGTTGCTTTTGCATATAAAAATCGGGGAAAGCATATAATTACAACAAATTTAGAACATTCTTCAATTTATGGTCCGCTTGGCTATTTACAAAAATTGGGTTTTACGGTTGATGTGGTATCGACAAATGCTTATGGTATTGTCGATTTAGAAGATTTAAAACATCTTATAAGAGAGGATACGATTTTAGTTACAATTGCATCAGTAAATAGTGAAACAGGTTTAAGTCAACCTATCTTAGAAATTGCAAATTTATTAAATGCTTATCCAAAATGTTTTTTTCATGTAGATATGACACAAAGTGTTGGAAAAATTCGTATTCCAATCGATCATATTGATTTGATAAGTTTCTCTGCTCATAAATTTTATGGAATGAAAGGCATTGGTTGTTTGATTAAAAAAGAATCGATTTCTTTAGAGCCTTTATTGCATGGAGGAAAAAGTACAACTGTTTATCGTTCAGGTACTCCAGCATTACCTTTAATTGTTTCAATTTCCAAAGCACTTCGACTTGCAGAAGAAGAATTGGATTGTAATTATAATTGTGTTCAAAATTATTCAAATATATTAATAGAGAAACTAAAAGAATATCCAAATGTAGTAATCAATCATAATGCGTTTTGTATTCCACATATTTTAAATATAAGTGTTATGCATACAAAACCAGAAACCTTATTACATGCTTTAGAAAAACATGATATTTATATCTCGACGCAAAGTGCTTGTTCTAGCGGAACGAAAATAAGCAGATCTGTTTTGGAGTTTTCCAAAGAGGAAGCTGTCGCATCACATAGTGTTCGAATTAGTTTATCAGGACATATGGGAATTGAAGAAATTCAAGAATTTTTACAACAATTTGATATATGTTATCATGAGTTGGAGTTTGATAGAAATGGAAGATAGTATTCAAGGAAGACATTTTTTGAATTGTATTTTGAAAGAAGAATGGCAATTTATTGATTTTGAGAATTGTATATTTGAACAGGTTTGTTTTGAAAATAAAACTTGGGAAAAGTGTGAGTGGAAAAAGTGTAAATTTATCAATTGTGATTTTTCAGGATGTCGATTGGAAGATGTAAATTTTTATGAATGTAAGATGGAATTTTGTAAATTACAGGGTATTATATTTTCTCATACATTTTTACATGATTGTGAAATTGTATCTTGTAATTGGAATATGGCAAATATTATGGATACGGAAATGAAAAAAGTGATATGGAGTGAATGTAATTTGAGTGAATCTTATATTCAAAATTGCAAGTTAAAAAATGTAACATTTACTCACATATCATTTGCAGATGCAGAGTGGACAAAGACAAAATTTTTAAATATTGATGTAAGTTCTTGTGCCTTAGAAGGACTTCATGTTACATTGGATTGCATTGAAGGCATGATTGTAACTCCAGATCAAGCATGTATGTTTTCTAAGTTATTAGGATTAAAAATAAAGGAGTGAAAAAAATTTGAAATTAACACGTGTGAGTGCAGTATGGTGTAGAAGTTGTATGGTGACAAATTCCATATGGAAACAGTTGCAGATAGAAAATCCAGATATGACGTATTGTGAGATTGATTATGATATAGATGCATTACCCTATGCAATTGGATAGATTTTACCTGTTTGGATTTTAGAGGAAAATGGAAAGGAAATCGATCGGTTAGTAGGGGAACAAAAACAAATAGATTTGTGTAATTGGATTGGAATGCATCAAGGAAAAATGACCACTATAGAATAAAAAATTGGATAAACAGCTTGTACGATTGAAATGAGTTATAAAGGTACGCATAAAAAATGGGTATTTTGAATATGATGTTTCGCCTTTAGAGGGTTTATGGTAGCGAGAGGAAATGGAGGGAAGTTTAGATTATAAACGAAAAGAAGAGATGCAATTTATTTCTATAATTTGTTTATCAGCTTTGTAACAAAATTTTTGGCAATGGAAGAAGGCTTTTATGTTACTTGCACGCATATAGATTTATAAGATCACGAGTTTCCACAATAGAGCGTATGCATGATTTTATAAAAAAGAGGGGTTTAACCAATGTTATTAACTTAAGATATGATTGAAAATAATAGTCATATCTTTTTTGTTTT
>CAOJDP010000037.1 GCA_948433085.1 uncultured Caryophanales bacterium | reverse complement strand
CTTGCTTTCTTTCTGAAAGCACCATTAATATATCAAATACTTCTACTTATGTCAAGCCTTTTTTTTATAAAAACTTAACATTTGTTAAATATATGTCGCAAACTATACATATATTCCTATTTATTATCCATTTTAATATTTTTATATATTTCATAATATTGCAAATTAAGTTCCGATTGAAATATATGATATCCATCTTTATATAAGTGAATTAATTCATTTAACCCATTATGAATTGCTTGATCTAAATTTTTAGAATAATGCATTAACTGTTTATGATACTTATATTCCATTCGATCTAATATACGATAATCACCTGATGGATAAATGCGAATATCTAAATCGTAATCTATATATTTAATTGCCCCTTCTTCTATAATATAGGGAGACTCTATATTACAATAATAAGATATGCCATCTTTTTTGAGTTGTGCAATTACATTGTACCATTTATTACGAAAAAAATAAATAATAGCTGGCTCTTTTGTCCACCAAGTTCTACCGTCTGACTCTATCACTAAAGTGCGATTGTTTCCAAACACAATATAGTCTTTTTTTATATCTAATACAACTGCTTCTTTCCATATACAATGAATTTTTCCATCATGCTTATAACAATGAATTTGAAATTGATCACCAATACATATTGTTTTCATATATTTTCCTTCTTTCAAGACACATTATACAATAATCTTCGCGAAAAGAAAAGAAGCAAGTCCTTACTGTGCTAAATAACGAATTGCTTCTTGTAATTGATTATCATTTTCATCATTTTGACCCTGAAAATAGGCTTCATCCATTTCTACCATAATATCAGGATTCAAACCTTTTTCATGAATCCAATTTCCATTTGGAGTTAACCATTTCTCAGTCGTAAACTTATATTCTACAGAATCATCTACCGTAACCAGTTTCTGAACAGTTCCTTTTCCAAAACTGGTTGTTCCAATTATAGTAGCACCATAAGATTCTTTCATAGCAGCACTTAACAATTCAGATGCGGATGCACTATTTTTATTTTGTAATACAACAACTGCATATTTTTTTGTAGTTTTTCCTTTTGAATAATATTTAGTTGTTTCATTTTTCTTTTCAATCTGATAAATTACTTTGGTTTGATCTAAAAATAGACTTACAATATCAACCGCTGTAGTTAAATGTCCACCTGAATTTTCACGTACATCTATAATTAAAGAATCTATATTCTGTGCTTCTAATTGCTCTAATTCTCTTTGAAATTGTTGTGCCGTAGTATTTGAAAATATACCAAAATAAATATATCCTATTTTCTTACCATTACGCTCATATATTTTAGAACTTACAGATGGAATTTCTACAATTTCTTTTTTTACTGTAGTATGAATTTCCTCCTGATTACGAATAATTGTCAAATCAAATTCATTTAGGTTATTTTCTTTCACATAAGCAGTTAATTCTGATTTATCTTTTCCTAATAAGCTGGTTTCATTAATTGCAGATACAATATCCTGTTCTTGTAATCCTGCCTTACTAGCAGGTGAATTTGAAAATACACCAACAATTACAATATTACCATCACTATTATTTGTAATTTCAATTCCAATTCCACTATAATTTCCATTCAATGTCATATTAAAATAATCAGAATTTGCTTCATCAAAAAACATAGAATAAGGATCCTCTAAGGCATTGATCATTCCTGAAAGCGCACCATTCAATAATTTTTCATCCTCTACTTCCTCATAATAGTTTTCTTTTATATATTCATAATGTGTGAGTAATTGCTCAATTAACTTATTTTGATTTTTGTCTGTTTCTAATAATTTTGGATTTGAAATTGCTCTTCCCATAAACAAGCTAACGATACAAGTAATTACAATTAGAAAAACTACTTCAGATGTATGAAATGTATTTTTAAGCTCTTTATTTTTCCTCATTGTTTTATCACCTCTTGTATTTGTTTCAAATGACATTATACATTTAATGTTTTTAACATATTTAATATTCCTTCGCTTGTCTCATAATGTTCTACTAACATCCCATCTTTTATTTTTAAAAGCGTAGTCCCTGTCATCTTGAGATTATCTTGTACAAAAGAGGATTGTTCTCCTATAAATTTTTTATTAAATATAGATTCTAAATCTGCTGTAAAATAAGGAATTCCATCTTTTTTAGAACTATTTTGTTTCAATAAACTTTCAAACACTGATATATAAGGATCTTCTTTCTCTTTCACTAAAACATAATATTCAGAAGCCTTTTGTTGGTATAGATTTCCTAAAATAATCTCATCATATTGAATGACAGCAGGTGTTGTTTGCGCTTTGGTATAATCACCTTTTTTTCTTCCTGTTGTTATAATAGTTATGAAATAGAATAAGACAAATATTACTACCACAATTATTATAATGCGTATAAAATTGTTCATTTCATTTTGATTTGTTTTTTCCATGTTATCACCTAAATGTAATTATAGCACAATTTAAAAAAAATAGATACCTAAATATCTATTTTACGCTAACTGTCGGTATGACATTGATTGATTGCACAATTTGTAATAGTTCATGTGATTCCAATACATCTGAAACTGCATAATATTCAATTCCATTACTGATCCAACTAGCTGAGTTCTCGCTAAAACTACCAATGGTATCCCCTAAAATTTCAGGCTCACCATATACTGGAATAATACACATTTCTTCTTCTACACTCACAGTTTCTTCCACTAACATAAATGGGTAATCTCCACCAAATGTCAATATAATACGTTCGCCATCTGCTTTTTTTACTACATCCTGGCTTTCAAGATAGGTATTCGCTGGCATATACATTGGATAGATGATATCGTCTATTGTTTTTACTGTTTCTTCTGTTATTTCTCCTGTTTTCATATTTTCTGTCAATTCAAAATAACTATCCTCAAATGTAGCACCTATATCTATTTTTTTATAAGTCATTCGCATACGTACTATTCCTTCTGCATTTAAAACCTCTACTTTTTGTATTGTTCCTTTAGAATCTGTATAAATTTTCTGGCTTACTAAATTTTTGTTATTCGCATAATTTACTTTTGTTCCTATAATGTACGTATTATCTTTAGTTTCTACAGTTTTCGATTTATCATTCTTTATATCTTTCACTAGGATTTGTAGCAAATAACTTTGGGAATTATTATATGGCCATTCGCTTTGAAATTTAAAACTTTTATTTAAGCTTGGCGTTAATACATAAACTCCCTCTTTATTTTTTAAGATAATTTGTTCATGATTATTCGTTTTATTTTTTAAACTGACACGAAACAAATCTTCTTTTTTATAAGATACTTCTACATCATATTTATAAGTATCTTCATTGTTGATAATCTCTAGTTCTCCATTTACATGATAACTTTTTGTATCTTCTACTTTTTTGGTTAATATATCTACGATATTATCTTTTTCCTTTCCAAAGCAACCAGTCACAAATAAGCAACATAGGATTGTTGCTACAAAAATTTTAATCTTCATCCTTTCACCTCTTATCATTTTTCATTTAATTATATGGACTGAAATATAAATTATGAATAATTTCTAAAAATTGGGAAATGATATTAATAAAAAGAAAGGAGAATTATATGGAGACACTACAAAAAGTAGCCTTGGTTTTCACAATCATTGGTGCAATTTTATGGGGAATCATTGGGTTATTTGATTGGAATATCATTGACGCAATGTCCAAAGATATGTACATAATCGCACGAATTATCTATGTGATTGTGGGTATCTGTGGGCTTATTAATATAGGGCTTCTTTTCAATCATATTGAAAAATAAAAAACCTCACTTTAATGTGAAGTTTTTTGTTAGTTTTTCACTAATATAATCTTTACTTTTTTAATTTTAGATGTGTATTGAACTTTTGAATCAGAGCCTTCTATTTTTACTTCTACTTCATATTCTCCAGGTTCTGTATAATCTTTTAAGTCAACATATGCTGAAATATCTTCTGCTTTAATTGCATTAATAACATCTTTAACGCCTTTTAAATTGACGGTAACACTAGCAGCGCTACTGTCTTTTGCATTCGGTCTAAGTCCATCTGCCACATTTTTAAAATCAATTGTAATATTATCTACATCTCTACTAGATACTGCATCTAATATTACATTGACTGTTACATTTGCAACAGATACAGATCTAACCCCAACTGGTTTTGGAATTTCTACTTTATATTCTTTATTTGATTTTAATCCATTTACATCAATCTCAATTGGAATTGAATTTAAGCTCTCTAATGCTTCTGCATCCCCATATACCGTTACTTTGGTTACACTCATATTAAATGCACTGATTGCTTGTCCAAAGCTTACTTCACCTACTGGTACTATTTTTAATGGGACTTCTTTACTTGGCGAAGCAATCACCACGTCTACATCTATTTTACCTGGAACTATTTCAACATCCACTACATTTCCATCAGAATCATATGCTTTTAATGGTACATCTTGTAATTTGGTAGTTCCCACTTCAGTTGATATCATATTCTTAATATCTACTAGCGCTTTCACAGAAACTACTTTTTTCAACTGTTGTTCTGCTCCCTTAATTACAATTTTATCTGTATCATAATTGACTTGATCAATTACATATTTGCTATCAAGACTATCTTGATTTAACACATCAACCGATAATGTTCTAGTTTCTGATACTTTTTGATAAATGACTACAGTCGCAACAGATGGATTTACCATATATTCTATATTTCCTGCATTTTGCACATAATCCATACTCACTTTATGCGTACCAGGTTTCAAGCCACTCAAATCAACTGTTACGTTATGTGCAGAGGATTGTTTTGCAATATAAAGGTCTGTTTTACTTCCAATTAAGGTGATATCTACTGTTTCTGGAAGCCCCTCGATTACATATGCTTCTTCATTATAAATTACTTTAACTGGTTGATTTTTTAAAACTTCTGCTGAATTACTTGTAAATAATATTATTTTTTGATCAATTACAATAAATATTGCAATTGCTAAAATCAAAGATACAAATAATAAAGTATTCGTTTTGGATAACCAGTTTTCAAAATTTCGCCCAGAACGTCCAGATTTTGACATAACATAAGCAACAAATTTTGCCATTGGAACTACAATATATTTATCAATGAATCGTGCAAATTTTTTTAATATAATTCTAATTGTCTGAAGGAATTTCTTCATTTAAATCTTCCTCCTCTTCCATAATAAGTGATTTTTTAGGTCTTAATTCCTCTAATAAAATCATTTTAACATCATCAATGGTCAAATTATAATTAAGCTCCCCATTAATAGCAATAGATAATCTTCCTGTTTCTTCCGAAACAATTAATGCAATACAATCTCCTGTTTCAGAGATTCCTAAGGCTGCACGATGGCGTGTTCCAAGTCTTTTACTAATTTTTAAATTATCACTAGTTGGAAATACTGCACCTGCACTTGTAATTTTATCCCCTTGAATAATTACGCCTCCATCATGCAAAGGATTGTTTGGAAAGAATATAGAAATTAATAAATCAGAAGAAATATCAGCATATATTTTTTTAGATTTTTGGATATAATCATTTAGACTATTATCACGTTCAATAACAATTAAAGCTCCAATTCTCTCTTTTTTTAAAGTTTCCATCGCACCTGTTATTTCGTATACAACTTTTTCTCGTTCATCTACTGTTAATACTTTATGTCTACCTAATAATTGACTTCGCCCTAGTTGTTCTAAAACGTTACGTATTTCTGGTTGAAAAATAACAATTAAAGCAAGTGGCCCCCACGTAATGACATAATCAAGTAAATACCCAATTGTAGTTAAATCTAACCAATCTCCAATTATTTTGATAATAACAATTATTAAAATTCCTTTAAATAAAAGAACCATTTTTACATTTTTTCTTAAATTTTTTAAAATATAGTAAAGTGCTAACCATACTAATAAGACATCAATTAATTTTTTGAATAGTAATACTATATTATCAAAAGTCATAAATTACCTCCAATACTTTGTCTTGTTCATTATATCACAGATATTGTTTTTTGAGAAGAACAAAAGTTCAAAATAAAATCCCCTAGTTGAGGATTTTCATTTTTTGTCATTTATAAGTAAGATGTTTTTTTGTTTGGATTAAAATATACCAAATATGCTAGCAACCCCATTGATTAAAATTATAGATGCCACGATTGTTGTCAGGATAGAGAAAATGGCAAAACTTACTTTTATAAGTACATTTTTTTTAGATTGAACGGCACTAATAATATAAAAAATACTAAATAAATATACGAAAATATTATCTAACCATAATAAAATACCAAAGGGTTTGCTTATCAGTAAACTATTTAATTTTGTTGTATCATAACTCCAATTATATATCATATTTGTAAATTCTAAGGCATTAATGATTAAACTGATAGCAGTTAAAACAACTAAAGTGATTTCTACGATTTGTTCGAAGTATTTGATTTCTTTTTTCATATACCCTATTCCTTTCTAATCTGATTGTAGCATTCTTTTAGATTTGCGCATAGTAATTGTTTCTAATTTTGTTATTTTTGACACTATTTTACAAGTTTTAGCAATAAAAAAATAGGAAAATTTCCTATTCTTTATTTTTAAATATTATATGTATTTTTTTACCTTAAAATCTCCAAATGTCATCATCATCTGCTGGTGCTTCCTCTAAATCTTCTTTTAAAGCATCAATATTTGGTAAATCCATATCTATTGGATTCGATTCCTCTTCTGTTGGCTTATATGCATTTGGTGTTCCATCTAATCCAGCATATAAATCTTCTGGTATTTCTTCTGAAACAGCTTCTGTTTGATCAACTTCTGTTCCAATTGTTTCTTCTATATCCACATTTTCTAAATCAGCCATCGGCTCTTCTATCACGTCTTCATTGCTCATAGGTGCTTCTATATCGACATTTTCTAAATTTTCCATTGGCTCTTCTAATATTGTTTGTTCTGGTATTTCTTCTTCCGCAATCGTTTCTGGTATTTCGGAAACAACGTCTACTGTTTCTTCTCTCTTTTTTCCTTTTTTTGATTTGGCTTCTTCCTTATGCTTTTTAGGTCTTTCCTTATTTTCAGGTTTTCCAAAATTGGTTTTTTCTGCAAAATACCCAATAACAACCATAATCAATACAACTCCACCTACGATAAACCAAATATAATTTTCTATCACAAAATCCAAATAATTCATACTTTACCTCCTCTATTCTTAATTAATGATAACATCAAACGTTACTTTTGGCAATCATTTTTTAATCATCTAAATAATTTTCACCCTTAAATGGCTCTTTGAATAGCAAATTTGGATAGTTTTGCTGACGCAATACTTCATAAATCATAATAGCTACTGAATTTGATAAATTAAGGGCTCTTATATTATCATTCATTGGAATTCGCATACAGTATTCTATATTTTCTTTAAGTATTTCCTTTGGAATACCAGTACTCTCTTTTCCAAATATAAAGTATATATTCTCCTCTGTGTTTGAATAATCAAAGTCCGTATGTGGTCGTTTTCCATAACGTGTTAAATAATAATAAGTCCCCTTGTTTTGTTTTACAAATTGATCAAAATTTTTATAGACAGAATAATCACAATGTTCTAAATAATTGACTGCAGACCTTTTAATGTACTTTTCATCTAAAGAAAAACCAAGTGGCTCTATTAAATGCAGTTTCACGCCTGTTCCTGCACAAGTTCTCATAATATTTCCTGTATTTTGTGGAATTTCTGGTTCGTATAACACTACATGAATCATTCGTTATCTAGATGCTCCTTTATATAGTCAATTACTTCTTTTGGATTTTTTGTTTGTTGTTTTCTGTATAAAACGGAACTGATTGCACCATTTGATACAATTAATAAATTTGGATATGAAAATTCTTCCATCTGCAAATCGTTCGAAAACCATTCGTCTTGAAGATTTGTGATAAAAGAGCTACTCGCTTTATACAAATCTAAATATACAATTTCTTTTGTCAAATTTTCTTTTACAATTAAATCTTTTAACCCTTTTTCAAATGCTCGATAGGCATCGTCTGTACTATCTGAGACATAAATAATTGCATCATGGTTATCCAAAATGTAATTTTGAACTTCATTTTCTTTCATTTCAGATAAAAACCCCATTCTGGAATCTATACTACTTTTGTATTCTTTGCGTTTTTCATAGTGTGAAACCAAATAATATAGTAAAATGCATGTTGCAACTATAATAAGCCCCAAAATAATATAGTTTTGAAATGGTATTTTTCGTTCTTCCATGAATACACCACCATTCTAATATTCTATTTTATCTATATGTAATTCAAATTCTTTTATGTGTTGTAAATTAATATGTCTCTCCATCTGTTTGAATTTGTTCAAGCGTTATAATTGGAAAGGTTATTTTTTCCTGCTCTGCAAACTTAGAAAATTTTTCCCGAAAAGCTTCTAGTTCTTTGACAATACTATCTGGATAAATTCGTTTGCTTCCAAGAATTGCATTGTAAACATCCAACAAATCTACTTCTTTTTTATTATTTAATAAAGCTTGCGAAAATGCACCAGTCAAAACAGAAAATGCTACATCTGGATACATTGCAGATAATCCATACACACGTTTAAATTCAGAAGTAGCACTTACAATAGACTCTATTAACATATAATTTAAATATTCGTTATATTTCATACGAATTCCTGTCTTATTTTCTATTTTTGGTAATGATTCAAATAAAATTTTAGCAGTTGTTTCTTCATCTGGTTCTGACACATCAATCCTTTCAAATCTTCTTAAAAATGCTCGATCTCGTATAATATAGGTATCATATTCTATGGTAGTTGTAGCCCCAATTACTTTGATATCCCCACGATCTAATGCAGGTTTTAAAATATTTGCCAAATCCATTGGTCCATTTTCTCTACTACCTATCAAAGTATGAATTTCATCGATAAATAGAATTGTTTTTGGACACTGTTTTAACTCATTTACTAAAAGTTGTATAATTAATTCCGATTTTCCCTGTATTTGGGCTGTTCCTAATAATGCTGTTGAATTCACTTTAAACACTTGATAATTTTTTAATACATCAGGTACTTGATTTGTTTGAATTAAATAAGAAAATCCTTCTACTAATGCAGTTTTTCCAATTCCTGGTTTCCCAATTAACAACGCCGATTTTTCTGGGGTCATCAAAACTAACATTAGTTTTTTTATCTCATCCTCACGCGCTATTGCAGGATTTGTTATGTATTTTTTTTGAGTTAAATCTTCTCCATATTGTTTCAATACAGAAAAATTATCTAAATTTATTTGACTTTTTTCCATAAACTCACCTATTCAATATAGCCAACTGATTTTAATTTATTAACCAAAGTTACTTCTGATACTGCACCTTCTACTCGTCCAAATAATTTTGGATTCCCTTTTTCTATAAAAATAATTTCTGGTGTTCCTTCTATTGCCGACCAATCCCATATATGATTATATTGTTCTTGATCCAATTTAGAAAGGTCAACATAAAAGATTTCCAAATCATAATCATTTATTACTTTTTCTAATGTCGGTTTAAAATCTTGACAATGACTACAATTTGTTGATCCAATATATAAAGCAAAATCCTCTTTATTTTCTATTTTCTGTTTATACTCCTCATAATTGATTTCTATATAAGATTTTTTTGAATGATCTGTACAACCTGTAATAACCAAACATAGCAATAAACATAAAAGTACTTGTTTCATATGACACCTCTTATTAAACATTATATAATAAATTTTTAATAATTAAAAGATGTTTTAAGACACCTTTTAGTTATTAATTTTGTATTCAATCTCTGTCGCATTTGTTAAATCAATTGAACATGAGCTAACAATTTCTCTCGAGGTATGGGCAGGCATTAATCCTCCCACATATCCCTGCATTGTTACCATTACATTTCCTGCTGCATCCTTCGCTATAATGTCAAACATTTCGACAGGAATATCTGTATCAGTATCATTGGTAACTAATGTAGTTAATTGTGATACCCCATCGGTCATAACTAATGCAGTATTGGTTAATTTCAAACCTTCTACTTCTTGATCACGAATAACGCCTTCATTGGTATTACCATGTGTATTGTTTGTATCTGGGGTTTTATCTTTTTCCTCTTCTTTTTTTGAACAACCACAACCAGTAGTCATTCCAATTACAAGCGTTACAATTAATAATCCTGTTATAACTTTTTTCATAAACATTCTCCTTTACTCTTCTGCTTCTATTATATCATACATTATTAAAATTTCTAGTCATTTTATTTAATTTCCAGAATAAAAATAAGAAATCTCACATGTAAAAGAAAATTCCATGGATGAGTAGAATTAAAGTTTACAAAATAAAAGGTATAATTTAAGTCTACAAACAATTATAATAAACTTAAGATGGTGCTTATATATGAGAAAGGAGTTATATTTATGTGTAATAATAAGCATCTGTCACTAGAAGATAGATTAATCATAGAGCAAGAAATTAGTTTAAACAAGTCTTTTAAACATATTGGTAAATTATTAAATAAAGATTGTACCACTATATCCAAGGAAATTAAAAACCACTATAAACTTAAGAATTTTGGAGGATATGAAAGATTTTTTAATAATTGTATTCATAGAGAAAACTGTAAAATCAATTCTCTATACGATGATTGTCAGCAATTTGAAAATAGATTAACACGTTGTGCTAGTTAAAACTGAGAATTGTTTAAATTAAAAGAATATTCAATTACACACATGATAAGCTTAATAAGAATTGTATAATTACAGTAATCAAGTATCCTATATTTTTCAATCAATATGTGAGTTTACAAATCTACTAATACAACGCGTTATTATAAGTTATAATTATATTAGAAATAACTCATCTATACTTTACATATAATAAGATATATAAAATATCACAAAGAGGTGAAGCCATGAACACTGATAATTATGATTATGTTTTGGATTTTGTAATTCCAGCTGGTGCTACAGGCCCTACAGGTCCCACTGGACCCATTAGCTTAACATCTTTAATATCAACCCATTATAGTAATGCAACAGCAACTGGAACGTTAACTATTTCATCGAATGCTGAAAATTTAATTCTTCCAACCAATTCTAATTTTTTTACCATTGATAATAATGGCATTATATTAAACGAGAGTGGATACTATGAATTTACCTTTTATGGTTTATTAAAGGATAATTCAACAGCTGAAAAAGCAAGTCTAACATTAAAAATAGATAACGATAACCTTATTATAATGCGTTTAGATTCAGAAAATGAATTTTATTTTTCAAGAACAATAGTAATACAATGTAATAGGTCGCAAAAAGTAACTATCATGTTTCAAAAACGTGATAATGCAACAGCAAGTGCAGAGAATGTATATTTACTAATAAAGAAACTATATTTTTAAATCCGTATGGATAGAAAGGAGTCCAAATGAAACCACTTCATAATTCATATATATTAGACTTTGTCATACCAAATGGGCCTACTGGCCCTACTGGACCAAGTAATTTTTTAGAATCACAAATATATACCAATTATAATACTTCTAATACATCTGGTATGTTGTCTATTCGTAATAGTTTAATTTTACCAAATAACTCTAATGTGTTTAGGGAATCTGGCAATTATATATATATTGATGAAATGGGTTACTATGAATTTACCGTTTCTGGATATTTAGCAGAGACAGCAAATTCTAATAATACTTCATTAATTTTAAAAACCACCATGCAAAATGGAGCAGCTACCAATAATTTAATTACAATCCGTTTAAATAGTAGTGAAAGTTACTTTTCTTATACAAAAGTAGGAAAATATGGTTCCTTACAAAAGGTATCTCTCATTCTTAACAAGACAAATGATTCAAATGCCTATATTAGTGAAATTAACTTAACTATTAAAAAAATGCCATGGACATATAGTTAATTAAATTCTTTCCGCCTATATATCCACTTAATGCAAAATGTATAATGATATAGGAACTGAAAATCCCTATGTTTTTTGTGAAATTTGAAAAAACAAGTGGTAAATAAGTGGTAACTTGATTTAGAACACTAAAAAAGCCTTGAAATTCAAGGCTTTATAATCTTAATGGTCGGGAAAACAGGATTTGAACCTGCAACCCCTTGGTCCCAAACCAAGTGCTCTACCAAGTTGAGCCATTTCCCGAAATATGGTGCGCTCGAAGGGATTCGAACCCCTGACCTTTTGGTTCGTAGCCAAACACTCTATCCAGCTGAGCTACGAGCGCAGGCACATTTAAAGAATTTTATCGTCTTACTAACCTACATTCTAAAACAAAGATTACACCTCTAAGACAACTATAATGTTACCATTTTTCTATTATAAAGTCAATACTCAATTTAAGTTTTATTAAGAAAAATGAAATCAATCTACTATATAATATGATCACATTTATTACTTTATTCATTTTATAAACTATATAATAAAATTTAGATTTGATCTTTAACTAATGAATACACACTCAAAAATTATAAATTAACTAAAACCCTATAACAAAAAAAATCAAAAAGTAAATTCCTATTAATCATAAGATTTACATATTTTGATTTCTAAAAGATAATACCTACCAGTATATTTTTACAAAACTTATTTTATTTCAAATACCTTAGTTAATACAACAGCATTTCCATTTTGATCTGTAGCATAAATAGATATTTCATAAATTCCAACTGGAAGTGGTAAATTATTTTGAATGTGAATTGTTACTTTATTAGCTCCTTCATCATACATCGTTGCAAATAACAATTTACCTGGAAGAGACCCAGCACCTTTCACAGCAATACTCACATCAGAAGGAGAAATTTCATCCCCTATATTCTGATTAAATGTAACATTAAAAGTCTCATTTGTATGCGTAAAATCAATAATTGCTAACTCACTATCTGGTTCAGTCGTCTCAACATACTCTGGAATTCTATAATGATTCACAAAACCAACACGATAATTTCCTACCTCATCTACAAATAATGCCCAAAATCTTGTAGTTCTTGTCACGTCAATATCAGATAAATCAATATTTATTGTATTAGCACCTCTATTTAGTGGTTGAGATTTACCACTAATTGTCCCACTTATAATATCACTTGCAAATGGAGTTGTTGAATTATAATCATAAATTCCCCCATTCCATTCATATATACCATAATATACTGTTCCTGGTTCATCTGAATCAAAGGTAAAAAGTGCAGATGTCTTTGAAGTTCTTACCACCCCATCCACATCATTTGTAATTGATGGCGGATTCATATGTGTTACAAAATATTTCTCTATTGTCTCATTTTCAGACACTCTAATTTTAACATTATATTCATTATCTTTGTGAGCGTAATTGTTTGGAACAACAATAATATATGTTTTTAAATTTGGACTAACATAGAATGTTGCATTCTCTATTGTTAGATTGTCCCCAGTAGGACATTCTATTTCAAAATCCTCTAATGTTAATTCCTTTTCAGGCACACGGTTTAATGTAAAAACAAAACGATTGCTGATCTCTTCTTTGGCATACTCAATTACATACTTACTTTGATTTTCTTCTTTAACTTGATTTGATATTTCAAATGGTCCTTTTACATTCGTAATATTTTGGTAAAAACCTTCTATCACATAATATAAATTATAAGATTTACCTGGCTCCAAATTTTTAACAACAATACTATTAAAACCAACTTTAACTGCTTCTGCTTTTCCTTCTAACTTAATAGTTGATGCATCTATATTTTCCTTAACAGTTTTTTCCTGCAAAATATAGTATATTTGTCCACCTTCATCTACCCCATATAATTTTAGTATCGCTTCCGTATCCGATTTTCTTTCAAGCACAATATCAGTAACCTGTGGATTTGCATAGTCTGTATCAAAATCACGACTAATTATATTTCCATTTGGCAACGTAATATATAAACTATAGGAATCATTTTTATAATAATTTGTTGTCAATGTATATGTCTTATTATCACTTGATGTTAAATGAAATAAGTCTATACTTTTTCCTGCCATACAAATAACAGAAACATCTTTTAATGTAAGAGGTACAGATTCACTCAATGTAAACGTTACACTTCCCTGTTCCCTAGATTGAATACGGATAATGTTAATTTTAGATTCCTGACGAATTAAATAATCTATAGAATCACTTGCTTCAACATTGTTAGTAACACTAGTATAGATTCTTGTATCATTCGCTTCAATCCTCATGTTCACAACGCTTCCATTTCCTGATATAGAAGTGTTCTCTCCTAAATTATGAAAATTGGTGATTGTATTCCCCTCACTTATTCGGATGGTACTTCCCTTTAAATTTGTCATATTAGCTACTGAAGCATTAACATTAATTTCAGCACCCCTAGTCATATTCGTAATTGCATTTGTTTCTTTATTCACAACAACTACTCCTACTGTATCTATAAACAAATTTTGACTTGGAATATTTAAAACCACCTCGTTAGCATTCAATATCTCTATATTAGAAACACTAGTAGTGCCATTTACTTCAATATTACTGCCTATAGAAATGGATTGTACTTTATTATCCCCTTTAAAATTTACAGTAGCGCCTGGCAAAGATTTATTCATTGTTGTATATACTATGCTTCTAAAAGAAAATGCTGCACCCATGTTATTTGTTACTAGCATTACAGGTACACTAGAATCCATAACGTCTAATTGATATCTTCCAGGATTTTCTAGCGTTAAATATTCATTTATCTCTATATTATCGAATACAATTTTTGCATAATTTTCAATGTCTGAACTTAATGTTATACTATTATATTTTTGATTAGAAATTGTATATACTCCATTAATAATCATATCATTCGTAATCAATAAATCCTCTATGCTATCTTCAGGATTTTCAGGAATGACTGGCTGTTCATTATTGCCTGGTTGTTCAATACTTTCAGAATCATCTGAAGTTTCAGGATTTTGAACAGGTACAGTAGGTTTATTCACTGCCTCGTCTGGAAAAGGTTGATCAGTAGACACCTCAGGTGTAGCAATCGTTTCATCTTCTACTACACTATTATCTGACTGTTCATCATCATTTTCCTCTTGAAAATTATTGTTTTCATCATCAACAACAGGTGGTTTTTCTTGTGGAGATAAATTTTGTTGTTTGGTATAATAATTCAAGTAAATTGTAACACCTATCCCTATCACACCTAAAAATACAATTGTAGCAATAATCTTGTCTTTCATAACTCTACTCCTTCACATTCTATTTAATATAATTTTGTCATATTTCAACACAAAAGTCAACGATGTTCAAACAAGATTACAATAATATAATAACCAAATTGTCAATCCTAATTATCTGCTATTTTATCGTAAAAATAAAGAGAAAAAACACTAAATTATTGACAATTATTCTATGAGACGCTGTATGGTCTAATTTATCTTATCAATTTTATAAACACCATTTATAATTTTTGAAGTAGTATAAAAACACACAAACTATCCCTCATTGTTTCTTTAACGATTCCTTCATGACAATTTCTCTTTTAATTATATTAACTTTAGACACTAATCTTTCCTATGATTTCTTTCCAAAAAAAAACAATTCAAACGAATGGCTTCTATATATTACAGTTCGAATGATTCAAACAAATTCATCAATAGTGCTTGAAAAAGAAGAGCAACGACTTTTTAAATTAAAGAAATAGTGCATAATAAACTTACCAACTATAATATAACATAAATATTATTATCAATAAATACGCAAAACATTCTTTTGAAACTACAAATATTATTTTTTACTAATATATTTACTTTAATGAAACCTTTGCCATGGTGCAAATTGATTATCTTTTTTTATGATCTGAAACAGCAAAATTAGTAAATCCCTAACTTGCTAAAATCGCTTCGTTTTTTCTAATTATTTGAAAAAATTTTTAACTACGCTTAACCAAATAAAATCTAGTAATCTTCTGGAATATATGAAAAAAAACCATTTGAATTTAGACCTATTGATTTTAAAAACTCTATTCTTTCAATTCTAGTCATTTGATATCTGCCTTACTAATTTAATATGTTTCATATTGTTTAAAAATGTCAACACTAATTGTTCTTTGTACGCATCCCCATCATTGTTTCCCCCTATAGATTTTTTACATCTGAAATTTATAGAGTTTATTTTTTATGGTTGCTATATTTTTCATCTATATATTTTACCAACTGTGGTTCTATTTCATTATTGTATACGTCAATCAACTCACTAATGTCAAATTCACTTCTAATTTCCCCAAATTCAAATAAGTAATCATAAAATTCTTGTTCTTCCAAAATCGTTATAGATTTGCCTATAGGAACACTGTCAGGTACTTTCGTCTCTATATCAGCATGAGAACTACTCCAATAATATTGCACCATTTTTATCCCCGTTTTTACATCTATATAAGATAATGTGGTTGAGCCTGTACCTCCTTTACGTATTAATTCTTTAATCATGAAAAAAGGTTTGATGGTTCCATTTTGTTCTAAAATAACAACTTTCATGTTTCCACATATATCGTCATAAGGAACTATCCCACTTGTAATTGTATCGTTTTCCCATACTATTTCGATATTTGTATTAGCAATTTTATTTTCGCAGCCAGTTAATGATAAAGCGGTTAAATTCGTTAGCAATCCTAACAATAATGCTTTCTTTTTCATATAATTCATAAAAATCCTCCTATAAAAATTTTTATTTTAAAAGTAATTAGTTTTGTATACCACTAATCTTTTTGAAAATATAGTTTCATTGCCACTATCCCTATACTTTATTGGTATCTAATTACACATTTTATTTTTGATTCTTACTTTAACCATACGATTCAATTGGATTTTAAAGGCCATAAATTGAATAAAAAAAGCTTTATCTTCTAAAGCTTTTTTATTAATTTCGATGGTGGCTCCGAGTGGAATCGAACCACCGACACAGGGATTTTCAGTCCCTTGCTCTACCGACTGAGCTACAGAGCCAACATAATGGCGGTTCCGACGAGAATCGAACTCGCGATCTTCTGCGTGACAGGCAGACGTGATAACCGCTACACCACGGAACCATTATGGTTGCGGAGGATGGATTTGAACCAACGACCTTCGGGTTATGAGCCCGACGAGCTACCAAACTGCTCCACTCCGCGATATACAAATTTTAATGGCGGAGAAAGAGGGATTCGAACCCCCGCGCCGTCGCCGACCTCCCGGTTTTCAAGACCGGTCCCTTCAACCAGACTTGGGTATTTCTCCACTTACAATATCAAGTGCTTGATACGTCTCTAATTATAACAAAATATTTTTCTGTTTGCAATACATTTTATTCAATTTATAAAAAAAATGTTACTATCTAGACTTGTACAGATTAAAATAAAAGCAAACTTATAACATGCACCCCTTTGATTGCATAAAATTTAGTTAACAAATATTGTTTTGATTGAATAAAATAAATTTATATTTGTTTTCATAGATGACCTAATAATTGTTAAAGCATTCGCAAAATTTTGAGCTGCTTCTATATTTTTAAATGTCAAATATTTTCGTTCTATTTTTAAATATCCTAAAATCCCCTTACTTCGCTTTCGTTTCTCTTTTAAAATACAAAATATATGTTTGAAATATAAAAGATAATCATTGCTCTTTTCCACATATTTTGCAAAATTTAGAATCTTCATCAATTTTACTGCCACAATATTTACAATATATACTTTTATCCTCTGAAAACCCTTTTTTGATCGCACGAGTTGTAGTTTCAATCCCTTCTTTCGTTGCATAAGCCATATCTGTGCTAATACGCTGAATATCCTCTTTGGAGCCATCAATCATATACTTGGTAGCTTTTACCTGTCTACTCATCATTTTACCTCTAAATTTAGGGCTAATTAATTGGGCAATTACCAAAATAAAAATTATTGCTATAAATATTGGAGCGATTATAAATATTACCTGAAACATATTCTACCTCCTACTTACTATATTATAACAGATTTTACTACGTTTTATACAAAATAACCAAAAATCTACAATGAACTAAAGTACCACCCTGTTGCAAACAATCACCCCTATACCAAGTTGTTATTGTTTCAATGAAATATAGCACACTCATACTCAAAAATAAATCTTCATTTCCCTGTAACATTTCTTTCTAATACTAGTTGCCTCTTTCCCTAATACCTAATTACCGTTATTTATGATACACATCACATGATTTAACAAACTCTTTCATCAACTTTTTCATAAGTTTATCTTTTTCCATTTCAAAATGCATCATATGTTCATTATAATTAATATTTGTGGGTAATATGCCAACTTTATATTAAGAATATAGTATTCTATTACCTTACTGATTAAAATCTTATCCATTTTTAATTTATTCTGTAAGTTATTTGTACCTATGAGTACCCATAAACACCACACGCATATGTTGATGCAAACAATAAAAAATTCATAATAGCAAATATTATGAATTGTATTTATAGTAACCGCTTAAGGCGACTATTAATTTCAATGGTGCCTAAGGCCGGACTTGAACCGGCACGGGATTTGACTCCCGCAGGATTTTAAGTCCTGTGCGTCTACCAATTTCGCCACTCAGGCACGATGGTG
>CAOJDP010000036.1 GCA_948433085.1 uncultured Caryophanales bacterium | reverse complement strand
TAAAAAAAGTTATAAAAATTCATAAAAAGTACTTGATTTATATTAGCAAGTTTGTCGAGATGATTGGAGATGAAGAAATGCCTAAAATTATATGGAAAGGTATAATAAAAAGTGAGAATGATTTTCCTACTGCTAATATACCTGAAAATGCTAAAAAATTAGATAGCGAAGAGGATATAAAGAAAATGCAAATAAAAGCATTACCTTTTATGATACCATCTATTCTAATTTGTTTTATATGTATGTTTGTAAAAACATTTATTGCAAAAGAAAAAGTAATAAATGTAGGATTTCTATTTCTAGGAGTTATTATAGGATTTTTATTGATACTTGTTCATGAATTGCTCCACGCTATTGCTTTTCCAAAAAATGCGACTGTATACATAGGTGTAATGCCTAAAAGTTTCACAGCAGTAGCATTATCATCAAGCCCTGTAAAAAGAAATCGTTTCATATTCTTAAGTATATTACCAATTATTTTAGGATTGATTCCATTAATTATATTTTGTTTAAGTAGCAATGAGCTAAAGGAGTTAAATGGAATATTATTTGGAATGTCTATAATGGGAATGATAAGTGTTTATCCTGATATTTATAATGTATTTAATATTTTAAAAGTAGTACCAAAAAATTCAATAATTCAAAATAACAAAAATGAAACCTATTATTTTGAATAAAAAATTACAATTTGCTGAAATGTTAAAACTCTTTGACAAACTTCCAAAAAACTTTGGTAGATATGTTAAATGTTAATAGTATATAATTTTTGTGAAAGGAGAAAATGAAATGAATTTAGGCAATAAAATCTTACAATTAAGAAAGAAAAATGGACTTTCACAGGAGCAACTAGGGGAAAAAGTAGAAGTTACAAGACAAACTATTTCTAACTGGGAATTAGGAGAAACAGCACCTAATCCAGAACAATTAAAAAAATTATCAAAAGCATTTAATGTTAGCATTGATGAAATTTTGTATAATGAGTCAAAGGAGTTTTTAATGAACAAAATAAGTAATACAGAACGATTAGCAGGTATGATAATTAAAATATTAAAAGTAATAGGAATTATATTTATTGGCTATATTATATTTATGATAGTCGCAGTAATAGGGATAGGAATATATACATTATCTCCAGGAAATTCTAATGTGGAAGGTATTGCTACTACAATATGTTCTATTGATAATAAAAAGTATCAAATAGAATTTGGTACAAATAATTATTTTAAATGTGATAATTGTTCTAAAGAAATGTCAGATGAAATAAAGAAAATTGTAGATTTTAATAATATTGATAGCTCGATGACGAATGTCGAAAATTATTTTAAATCAAAAAATGGAAGTTGTGAATAAATTACAATTTGAAAGTGAGATGAGAAATTATGAATAGTGAAATCCAAACTGTTATTGAAAAGTTTAAAGAAGTAAGAGAAATATTAAAAAAGTTTGATAACAGAGATGAGGCAATAGAATATCTAGTTAATGAAACAAAATTATCAAAAGAAGAATGTTCTACTGCTTATGATATCATTATGAAAATTGAGGGCTAAATTTGTTGAAATGTTAAAACGCATTGCTTGTAGCAACGGAACACTTATAATATACTTAACTTGATGAAAGGAGAAAATGTAATATGTTAAAAGATAATTTAAAAACATTAAGAAAAAATAAAGGACTTTCACAAGAAGAATTAAGTATTAAATTAAATGTTGTTAGACAAACAATTTCAAAATGGGAATCAGGATTGTCGGTTCCTGATGCCGAAATGTTAATCACTATATCAGAAATTTTTGAAACACCAGTTAGTGAAATTCTTGGTGAAAGTATAGAGGAAAAAGAAAAAAATGATTTAAAAGCAATATCTGAAAAATTAGAAGTTGTTAATGAGCAATTATCTATGAGGAAAAAGCAAAAAAGAAAAAGAATAGTAAACTTCTTAATAATTACAGATGTATGCATTATATTACTTTTTATATTATTAGAAGTATTAGGTAGTCCATATCAATCTTGGGATTATAGTGATCCTGAATGGTCTATTATTGGAACATTATGGCATTCATTTGAATGGGTATTTTTTAAAGTAGCTCCACTTACAGTTATTGTGATTACTTCAATAATAGGAATAATATATGTAAAAAGAAATAAATAAAAAATTACAATTTGTATAGGAGATGCTTATGAAATTAGAAAATATGAGTTTAGAAAAATTATGGGAAGTGTTTCCAATAACATTTATTGATAATACTGATAATTTTAAAGATATTTATTTAGATGAAGAAAAAAATTTAAAATCTTTGTTGGGCAATTATATAACCAGAATAAGTCATATTGGAAGCACTTCAATTGCAAATATAAAAACAAAACCGATTGTTGATGTTCTAATAGAAATAGATTTTGATAATAAAGACATTGTTAAAAATATATTTCTTAACAATGATTATATTTTAATGAGTGAAAATATAAATAAAATATCATTTAATAAGGGATATATGATAAATGGTTATGCTGATAAAGTATTTCATATTCATATAAAAGAATATGGGGATTGTGATGAGTTGTATTTTAGAGATTATCTTAATGAAAATCAACTTAAAGCAAAAGAATATGAAAAACTAAAATTAGAGTTATTTAATAAATATAAACCTAATAGAGATTTATATACTGATGGTAAGAAAGAATTTGTTAATGAAATAGTTAACCTAGCTAAAGAAAAATATAAAGATAGATATTAACAAATTACAATTTAGGGAGTTGAAAGTATATGAATAAAGAAGTATTACTATCCAATATAGATAGAATTCATACTACCGAAATGGGTATAGATAGAATTAAGAAAAATCTTAAATTAGATACTAATGATGTAGTTCTTTATTGCAAAAATAAAATTTTAGATAAAAATTGTAACATTTATAAGCAAGGTAAGAATTGGTATTGTGAAATTGATAATATAAAGATAACTATTAACTCATATAGTTATACAATTATTACAGCACATATTATTTGCTAAATTACAATTTCTGCAACAAATGATATTGCTTTAAACTAAGATAAACGATATAATAAATATATCAAATACAAGTGAACTTATTTTTTTACTGGTGAGTGCAAAACCCCATCAGTAAACGCACCAGTAAGCAATCTGTCCGAACTTTTATAGTTTAGGACTTAAATATATGAGTATCAATTTCTAAAGAAGTTGGTACTTTTTTAGTATTTAAGAAAGAAAGGATTGTTTGAAATGGTAAATATTACAAAGGAAAAATTAGAAATTGATAACGAATTAAAGAAACAGATAGAATTTATATGTAGTTTCTGTAATACTACTCCAACTATTATTAATGGTAATATTAGGAAAATTAATAAGACAAATTTAAACTACATTGAACCTCATAGAATAATTATCAAAGGTATTACATTTCTAGCATTTAATTATTCTAATGAAATATTCGTTGAAAATTTATTTAAAAACATTAAATTATCAGATTTAGAAAACTATATAAAACAAATAAGCTAAATATAAGTATTTGTACCAACTTCTTCTAAAATCGTCTTAAAATAGGCAAAAAATGGTAATTATGTCTTGACTTTACATTAAAAGAATCTATAATAGAAAAGCAATAAAGGAAGTTTTATGTTTTTGTGGAGTTAATATAAAACAATATAAATTTATCATACTGAAATTTTAGAGGTGCAAAGACATAAAACCTAGTGTCTTTGTCGCCTCTTTTTTGATGAAGAATAAGAAAGGAAATTTATTTATGAACGAAGAAAAGAAAATTGCTGGAATATATATTAGAGTGCCGTTGTAATACATAGGCAGACACATTATCTTCTTTTTCTTCAAGTTCTTGTTTCGTTATTGTAAAACCATATTTACCAAAACTTGTTCCTATATCTAGTTTTCCATTAGGTAGATTTTCATTGATTAGCTCTCCAGTTTTTAAAATGAATTTAATCTTGTAAAAATTTTCTTCTCCATTTTCTATCTTTTCGCCAATAATGATTTTATCTACTAGACTATTAAAGACTTCTTCATTGAATTTAGTAAGACCTTTATATTGTTTTAAAGTATTAGATATTTTGTCAATTTGTTCTAGTTTTTTTTCTAGTGAGTTCCACATTTTCAGTATCTTTTAGTTGTTGTTCGTATTCTTTGATTTTGTCAGTAATTTCTTTATTTTTCTGATTTAAGATTTCTTTTGAAATAGAGCCATCAAGTTGCAAATCAATCAAATTAGAAAGTTTGATTTCATGTTTTGTAATTTCATCTTGTATCTTTTTATGATTAAGATTATCTTGTTCTTGATTGATGACTTCATTTACTTTTTTCATAAATGAATTGATATATTTATCACTATCTTGAAATAGTTTGTTATAAGCAATTACAAATATATCTCCTAATTCTTCTTGTTTGTAATGAATAAGATTGGAACATTCAATTTTATTTCTATGACTTCTACATACCCAATATGCTATTTCTTTTCCATTGCTTCTAATTTTATAAGAACGTCTGATAAATCTCTCTCCACATATCCCACAAAAGATTTTACTACTAAATGGGTATTTTCTACTAAACTTATCTCTATTTCCATCTGGCTTGATAATCTTACTTCTAATCGTTAGTATTTCTTGACATTTATCCCATAACTCACGAGAGATAATTGGTTCGTGATGATTAGAAGTAAAGTATTGTTCTTTTTCTCCATAATTCACTTTCTTTTTATGAGTTAAAACATTTTCGGTATAATATTTTCCTGTTTTTAAATCTCCTACATATTTTTCATTGATAATTATTCTTCTGACAGAAGCATGACACCATTTTAAATTAGAGGGACTAGGTATCCCTAGACTATTAAGATTAAGGGCTATTGTTCTAAAACCTACACCTTTTGCATATTCTTCAAAAATATAAGTAACAATATCTTTCTTACTTTTATCAGGTATTATGATATCTTTGTCTTTATCATACAAATAACCAAAAGGAGCATACTTTCCTACCAATTCGCCACGTTTCATTTTCATACGAACTCCAGCTTTTACATTCTCTGAAATAGATTCACTTTCTGCTTGAGCAAAGGCACTATATAAAGTCAGAAATAATTCATTTGATAAACCTAGAGTATGGATATTTTCCTTTTCAAAATAGACATCTACATTATGTTCACGAAGCAGTCTTACACAATTTAAAGTATCAACTGTGTTACGAGCGAATCTTGATATTGATTTTGCTAATATTAAATCAATCTTACCATTTAAAGCATCACTCATCATTTGATTAAATTGTTCTCTTTTCTTTGTTTGAGTACCAGTTATACCCTCATCAGCATATATCCCTACAAACTCCCAATCAGGATTTTCTTCTATCATATTTTTATAGTGGATTCGTTGTGAGTCATAACTTGTTTTCTGAACTTCATTATCAGTAGAAACTCTACAATAAGCACAAGTACGAATTAATTTGTATTTCACATTTCCTTTTAAGCACATTGTTTTAGAAGTTGGTGCTATTACACGGGCATTTTTATTACTCATTTTTTCCTTTCCATAATTGTTGAATAATAGCATATTTCAAATATTTTCATCACGCAAAGCTATATTCTGAATTGTTTAGTTTGCTATATTTTGCATACTCGTTTTCAATTTTATTTTTGATTTTCTTATATTCGTTATTATCAATTAAATTATTATCTTTAATAAATTCTAACATAGCAATTTCTACTACATATGATTTTAAATGTTCTAATTTTTTATCACTTCTTTCTTGCATAAAATTATTACCCCCTTAAATTCTTAAACAATTCATTTCATAGTTACGCACCAACTCCTCTTATATAATCTTAAAGAAATTATAACGCGCTTATCTTGTTTTTACAGCCCTACAAACAAAAAAAGATAACTAAATCATAGCTATCAAAATTACAAAAATATGAAAAATAATGGTCGAAGTTATGGTCATAGAAATACCACTTTTTCCAAAATAATCAAAACAAAAGAAAAGCAGGATAAACCTGTTTACACACAACTAGCCAGTGGCTAGTTTTTCCTTATTTCATAAGGTATTAGAAAAAATATCAAGTGTAGGATTTATTTCACAAACTAAAACATTGGTAAAAAGGTATCTTTCCTCTTTAAAAAATAATAAATTTATGCTGGTACTACTTTTATGCCAATCCATATTAATGGGCCTTTCAATTTGTATAGCAACAGAAAAAAATTGTTTATTAAACCCAGTTACAGCATCTATGATATGTGTTGCACTTACTATGGCAGCAGCTTGGTTAGGATTATTTAATACAATTCAAGAGATTGTGAAAGAAAGAGGTATGCTAAAAAAAGAATATATGAGTGGTCTTAACTTTACATCTTACATGTTTTCTAAAATAATAGTTTTTTCAATTCTTTCAATATATCAAGCTATAACATGTGTATCAATAGTTTACTTTCATCTAGATCCTAGACCAGAAGAGATACTACTAACGAATACCCTCTTCGATTTAACTATAAGTTTCTTTTTAGTAACATTTTCATCAGGTATAATTGGAATATTTATTTCATCTATCGTAAAAGAAACTAAAACTACATTAATTTTATCTCCATTATATATGATGTTTCAAATGCTTTTTTCTGGAATGTTTATCCCTTTTATCGATTTTACAAAAAAAATATCATATATTATAATTGCTAGATGGGGTTATGAATCCTTTGCCTCTATTAGCAATTTAACACAATATGGGGTTGTGCCACCTATCAACGTTTTTTTTGATTTTACTACTTCTCATATTATAAATACTTGGTTAATTCTTATAGGAATACTTATTGTTTTTCTGATAGCTAGTATCACAGCAATTAAAAGAAATATTCTAGCAACAGAAAGTAATTACTTATTTCTAAATGACAACAAAAATAGATTAATAAAAAAGTATAATATTAAAAACTAACAAAATGGAATAATAGAAAATTTGATTAAAATAATGTTTATATTATAATTGACATGTAAATAACAGTATAAAAATACAGGTAAACTTTATTTTAACAAGAGTGCAAATCTCATCAATAACAATACAAAACCCGAACATAAACTGTTCGAGTTTTAATATATAAAGACTATACTTCTATTACTTTTCAATCATATTTAATAAATTAATTTTAAAAATATCCTTATCGGAGTGTTCTTTAGAAACCATAACACCCTTATAAGTAACCAACTCTGATTGATGCCCTTCTGCCAAGATATCTTTCGGCATCAAAGTATCTAACATTATAATCTTTTCTTTTTCATATATAATATAATACAATTCAATTGGTCCATGTACTTTCGCAAATAGCATATCTGTAGGCAATTTTAAACGATATGTGATAGTTCCATTCATTTTATTTGTAGAAACTACTTCTCCTAAAAAATGCCCTTCTTTTAAACTTGGATAATACTCAAAATATAATTTTTTATATGCCAACATATTATACTTTTTTAAGGAACGTTCTAATTTATGAAATTCATTTTCATTGACATAATCAAATAAATAAGCTTCTTTCATATAGTACCCTCCCTATTCTCTACTTACTAAAGTATAACATCTTATAAAAAAAAAGTCAAACAAAACAAAAAGGGAACAATTCCCTTAAATTTTCATACAATAAGTTTTATCACTTAATTCATACTCATTTGAAGTATTTGTCAAAAGTTCCCTTACAAATACTAAATTCGCAATTTGTATTTGAATATCAGATTCAAAATTGTTAAATGCAATTGGATCTGAATAAGTCACGTCTTCAACATACCCACTCTCTTCTACTGCTTCACCAACAGCATCTTCGACATATCCACTTTCTTCTACTGTTTCACCAACAACTTCTTCAACAACTTCGTTTTCAATTGGTACAAATGTAGAAGACGATTCTGGTGGTTGCACAGTTGGAGCTTCTTCTGCATTTTGTGAAGGATCTACTGGAGTGGTTATCTCTGGTGTAGGAACAACCGGAATTTCTGTAACTTGTTCTGTTTCTTCGACGATTTTTTCTTCTTCTGGTACAAATGTAGTTTCTTCTTTTAAAGATTCTTCTAGTGCAGCTCTATCAGCTACACCCATTGCATATCCACTATTATAACCTGACAAATAACTTGCATTATTTGATTTTGGATTATATGTTAAATTTTTATTTCCGTCTGAATATCCATCTGATGTTCCTTGTGCTGTTAAAGCGATACTATCTTCCACTTGACTACCTGATGTAGTTACCCCGCCTTCTGTAGTAAATGTATGACCTGGTTCATTTTTTGCTTCTTCTTCAAATTGTTGTTTTTTAGCATTTTCATATTCCGCAGGAGTTACTGTAGAAGGATTTAAGCCTAACGATTTCACCTCATTTTCTGAAATCATTTGTCCGTTTGATAACGTAACACCATTAGATGTTTGTTTTTTTATTACTGTTGTCTTTGCATCTTTTGCTTCAGGATTTTCAATAAATGGAAGATTCAATTCAGCAACACGCTCTTCAATTTTTTGTTCAACTTCCGCTCCTAGCAACTGTTCAATTTCTGGAATCATTGATAAATCTTGAATACGACAATTTAATGCATACAATAATTTTTCTTCTAACGTTGTTCGAATAGAGGTTTCATTCTGCGCTCTATCACTCTTATGGCTTTCTCCCCATGGAATTTCAATTCCACACGCATATAAATCATTGCTCAATTTATTCATAATGTCTTTTGGTAACCCACTTGGCATCATTTGGTCAATTATAATTCCAAATCTTCCAACCATTTCATAAACTGTACTACCAAAGGTATGTGTATCATTATATACAAAATTATCATATAAATACGCTTCAATTTCCTTTTGAATACCAGTTTTATTTTCTTTTTTTGCTTCATTATACTGTGCAACTAAAGTCTGTAATTCCATAATAACTTTTGCACTTTCTTTATCGGCAATAATCAAATCATAAGGAATTAAAGTTTCAGTAGTAACACTAAATAAATCGTATACTAATTGATCTCCAATTTCCTGATAATTTTCAACAATTGAATTAGATGTTTTTGTAAAATAGCCATAGCGTGCATAATCCATCGGATCTATTTGTTCATAATTTATTGTATGAATATAATCTATAAACTTACTTACTGATGTTGACTCTGACATATCAATTCCACAAGGTCTACATCTTGCAATAAATTGTGCTCCCCTTTCAATTAATTCTAAATTATCATTAATATCAAATTCTAAATCTTTTGAAAGTGAGGCTGGTATGATTGATAAATTATCAAAATCTATATTTTGAAATGCTTTTTGTACTTGATTATTAAACTCAGCAGTTTGTTTTTCTAGTTGTCCTAATACAATACTTCTGTTTTGAAGAATATTTGTTCCACACTCTACTACTGTAGTCATTTCTACCTCTTTTGCTTTTTTCGAATTGATAAGTGATCCTACCCCTACTCCTCCAATTCCTATTGCTCCTGCTACAATAGTAGACAATATTACTACATTATGTTTATGCGCTTTAAACCAACCCTTATTTACATTATTTAATTTTTCCATTTTATTTTCTTCATCAAAAATAGTATTTACAATATTAGATGATGATACAATTTGTTGAGAAAAATTTCCTTTTTTCATACTATAATTTTGATGAACACTATTTAGAGCCTCTGTATAGACTTTCTCTTGTTCATCAGAAATTCTTTTGCAATCGAATTCCTTCACAATTAACTTATAAATCTGATTTCTTAATCTTTTATATTTTTTATCACTCAAACCAAATTTTACTTTATAATCTAAATCTTTAATCTTTTCCTCTATTACATCTTTTTTCATAAATTTCAACCCTTTCTAATCCCCATATTTATAATTTTTATTTTGCTTTTGGTCTTGTTTCACCAGTATATTGGTAACCATTATCTAATAATGATTTATCGTTATAGAAACTCCACTTTTTATCCTCATCAACTGCACTAACATATTTTCTTTTTTTGTAACTATATGTTTTTACTTCACGCATTTCATATACTGGATCTCTTTTGATTACTTCTTCATATCCAACTAATGTCTGTACTTCTGTTGTATGTTGAATTGTTTGATAAGCAGAATTTACACATTTATATTCTTTTAAATTTTGCGTAGATTGTCTCCACACTTTATAAATTCTTCCAACAGTTGAAGTACAATTATTAGGACAGTTTTCATTTACAAAACGTACAAATTCATACTTATAACCAGCCGCAGAAGGTTTTTCATAAAATGTCTTTGTTCCTTCATAAATCCATTGTTCACCTGCAACTACTTCACCTGATGCAACATATTCATATTGATTACATACTAAAATTCTTTCTGTTCCAATTGGAACAATCTTCGTACTATATATAGGTTTCGTTTTATCAAATGTCTTTGTTTCATTATAACCAATTAATACCTTTTGCGTTGTTGTTTTAGTACGTACAGATGTATATTGATCTGGAGTTACTGGTGTTGTTGAATATTCTGACCAATCACTTTCCTCCCAATGACCTTTATTTGTTGATTTCACATATTCCCATTCATATTCTACCTTTGGATCATCAGGTTTTTCTGGATCTACTGGTTTACTTGGTGGATTAATTGTAATATTGTTATTATTATTGATAATGGTATTATTATTGTTGTTAATTGTTGTATTATTATTGTTGATTGTTGTATTATTGTTATTTACAATATTATTTATAATTGGTGGTGTTGGTTTTGTTGGATAAATTACAGGTTGTTTTACATCAGATGAAGAAGTCTCACAAATTGCTGTTTGACAATAATCATAACAACCCATATATACTAACAAATAATTTTCTTGATTTGTACATTTTAAGTTAACCTTCATCACAAACTCATTTTCATGTTTTGATACCTCAACATAAGAATCAACTAAATCACATTGTTCACCCTTACTATCTACAAATGGTAAAATAATTTTTTTCTCTAACATATCTCCTAGAGATATTTTAACAGTCTCACCAACTGTTTTTGGCAATCTTTCATTCGTATAATAGCTTTTTGCAGCATCTTTCATTGCCACTACATTATTATTGAATATTTGATCATAAAATACTGCAACATTATCTTCTTTTCTATTGATTCCATCAATTGCAGCTTTTAAATCACTCTTCATTGGAAATAGCCATATTAAAATAAAAATAAATAAAGCTACAAATAAGAACTGTATAACTACATTTCTTATTGAAAAGTTACTTGAATTTTCTTCATACATATAAATTCCCCCTTCGTTTTATGTCCTGTATAATAACACAGAATATAATATTTGTCAAATTCAAACAAATTTCGCAAATTTTATCAATTTGTCTTTCACGAGTTGATATTATAACACCTATATTAGTCTTTGTCAAACTGTAATTGTACGATTGTACAGCCTGGATTAAAATAGTGCAATTGATAGTCACGTACGTATCGATTTCTTTTTAATGTTTCCTTTGTTGTTTGTAACAATATTCCACTCCCAATTCCATGAATAATTAAGCAAATTTCATTTTTCATTTTTAAATGATCACGAATAAAATCATTAATAGCAACACGAGCCGTTTCTCTATCATATCCATGTAAATCCAATGTTGGATATCGTTCTACAAATAATATTTCATTTAACTTCATCTTAATCATCCAATTCTATGCAATTATATATTACTTTATTATATTAAAAAAAGATTAATGGGTAATCTTTTTACAACGTTTAATAAGAAAAAATAGAAAAACACCCATACTAATTCCTAAAAAATCTACAAACACATCCCGAATTTGGCCAGAACGACCCACAACAAACAATTGATGGATTTCATCGCTACAAGCATATAGCAAACAAATCAATAAGGATATCTGCAATTTCTGTTTGTATTGATTACAAGCATTTATAACAAGCATTCCAAGAATGCAATATAGAAAAAAATGTGCACTTTTTCTTACCAAAGTTGTCAATATGCTAAAAGAAATACCAGGCAAGATTTTTTGAATTGGATTCACAAATATGCTACTAGTATTCGTAGAGACTACCCCAGATTGATTCGAAAGATAAAAAATAATTAACATCCATAGTATTACAAAAAACCATTGAATAAAAGATTTTATTTTTTCCATTTTTGTAAGAATTCACTCCACTTTTGTTCTATTAATAATATAAATTGATATTTCCATTTATAATATTTATACAATGTAGTATACTGTCTTTCTAGTAAATAAAGCGCACTTTGATAATTTACTTTTCCAAGTTTTTTTAGCTCAATTTCGTTTGGATATTTTTTAAAATAACGAAACATTTCCTTCACACTATCTTGACTACAAACTGTAGTAATATAGGATATATATTCATCTTTATTATATTTTTTCTTTTTTTCTATTTGATAAAACAGAAAAGTAAGTTGCATAAGTAACTTAATACAAGCCATTTGTTTATACCGTTTTTTATCTTGAATTCCAAAATCATTTACAGCATTATATAAATCATAATGTACCTGACAAGTATCATTTATTTTTTTATGCAAAATTTCAATTCTAGTTGATCGACTAATACCGTTAATATTTTTTCTACAGACATATAATTCATCTGGAATAAATAAAATCGATTTCATTTGTTTATAAATATGCAAATTACAAGCAAGATCTTCATTATAGAGCAATGTTTTATCTATTTTTTCAATTCCTTTCATTACTTTTTTTCGAATCAGTTCTCTACAAATAGAATTACAATTATTGGTATTATATAATAAATCAAAAAATTGTGGTTCTAGTTCTTCGACATTCATTTTTACATTACGATTTAATATATTCTTAGGAATTTTTATTTCTTGCCCTTTTAAATCCTTGTATTGACAATGCACTAAATCTACTTTATATTCTTTTAATTTATGATGCATTAGTTCTACCATATTCAATTCAATATAGTCATCACTATCTACATACATAATATATTTACCTTGTGATTCTAAATAACCCTCTATACGACAAAAACAAGTTCCCATATTTTCGTGCACCAACATGCGGATTCGCTCATCACCTTTGGCAAGCCTACGTACAATATTTTTTGTGTGGTCTGTACATCCATCTAAAATAACTATAATTTCCAAATTTGCATAAGTTTGGTTTTTAATGGATTTCAAACACTGTTCTATATACTTTTCTGTATTATAAGCAAGTACAATGATACTAATCAAATCTTGTTCCATGATAATTCTCCTATTATATTGCGTCTTTTTTCATTATACTTATTTTTAGAAATTTGTCAAACTAGTCCATTATATTGATATATATTCAATATGAATTGGATACAGAATGTTAAAAGGATGCAAAATTTTAGGTGCTAAATTTGAAAAAGCAATAATACCACCACTGACCACATAGTGTCTATTATCTAACTGGAAATAACCTCTTGCATATTTTGGAAAAAATTTCTTACAAGGAGATATGATTCCACCATTCCCTTTACAAGAAAACGGAATTAATCCATTATGCATATGACCACATAAAACAAGATAACTTTTACGTAAAGTTCTAGTGTTTCTTGTTAAAGGATTCGTTACATATATAGGTGTATGACATAATAAAATAGTATCCAATTGATTTGATAAATAAGGAAGTAACTTATTATCAATATCATCTATATAAGCTTCTATACATTTTTGATTCTCATGTTCATAATACTGATTTGATAACGTATAACCGACAAAACAAATGGAATCTTTGATCACCGCACGATTATCTAACACATATACATTTGAAATAAATTCAATTTCTTTTAATTTATGTACACTCTCTTTTTTTTTGACAGAAAAAGTATCATGATTCCCAACTGCAATCATAACAGGTGCCATTTTTGAAAGCTTACTAATCCATTGTATTAATATTTCTTTATTCTTTTGATTATCTAATACATCTGCATGGTCTAACAAATCCCCAACAATACAAATATAATTTGGTTTGTGTATTCGAATAGAATCCAACAGTATAGCTAATCGCTTTATTGGATAATTTTCTGTATAATGTATATCTGAAAAAACGGCCAATGTAATATTATGTTTATTTGAAAACTTATAATATGTATTTTTTATCATATGCAGTCCCCTCTATTAAAAATAATCAAGTTGCCTTGATTATTCGTTAATTTTTTCCATATTTGATGTAAAAGCACCTACTAATTCATTAAATTTAGAAAGATTACCACTCAATTCCTCTTGATCCAAAACATATTTCTGTCTATCAGCTTCTAGCTTCTTTTTTTCTTCTTGCAGTTCTTCTTCTAATTTTTTCAACCGATCGGTTTCACTTTTTTTATAGAATTCAAATTTATTTTTTTCAACTTCCATATTTGTTTGCATACTTTTTAAAGACTGTATTTGTTTCTCTACTTCTTCTTTCTTCATTTTCAATTTTTCATAAACTTCTGCTTTGTAGTCTTTTACTTTTCCAATTTCCTCACGGCATTTTTCTTCATGATTTTTTCGTGCGCGTTCTAATTCCTGTTTTTCTGATAATATTTTTCTTTTCATCTCTAAGTTTTTATTAAAGATATTTGTCGCTTCACGTACATTGTTATTAGCAATTTCAAAAATACTTTTCAAATCATTCTTAGGAACATCTAATTTAGTTTCTTCTGCCACAACATCCACTTGCTCTAAAGTCGATTCAACTTCAGGAGGATTGGAAGTTTCTATTTTTTCAACAGGTGTCTCTATCTCATATTTGCTAGCTTCTTTTTCTAATAATTTAGAAAGTTCATAGCCATCGGTTTTTAATAAATCAAAACTTGTATCAATTTCTATAGGATTGGTATCGCCTTTTTTTTCTGGTTCTATTTCAATTTCATTTGCTAACAACTCTTCCAAGAAAAAGACTCCTAGTCATTTTTTCCAGGTAGTTGTTGGAAACCAGAATTGAATTGTGCTACTAATTCTTTAAATCTTGCACAACTTTGCGATAAATTTTTACTTTCAAGTTCTAATTTCTTTTCTTCTAATTCTTTTGATTTAGCAAATTGTTCTTTTTGGGTTTGCAATTCTTTTTGACCATTTCTAATTTTTTCTTCTGCTATTGCTTTTTCTTTTGCGAATTGCTCTTTTTCTGTATCAAATTTAACTCTATCAGATTTAATTTTTTCTTCTTCTAACACACGATATTGTTCAAATTGTTCTTTTTCTGTATCAAATTTTTCATTTGCAATTTTCAATTTTTGTTCTTCTAATGCAATTTCTGCTCTAACTGCATCACAATCAGCATTGAATTTATCTTCCTCATTTTGAATTCGAATCCTTTGATTTTTCACATACTCATTGACTTCCTTTTTCTCCAATTCCAAACTATTTTTTTGTGATTCCATAAATTTTTCAAATTCTTGTCTTTCTTTTTCCAATTTATTTTTCATATCATTTAACTCTGCTTCATTTATATTCACTGTTTTTTTCTGTTCAATTAAATTAGAAATAAAGTTATTTGCCCCAGCAACATCACTATATAGACTATCAAATAAAACATCGAAATTAGAAAGAACATAACTGTCGTCTAAATCTTTTTGTTCCCCAGCATTACTTTCATCTTCTTCTAACATTTGATTCATTTGATGTCTTGATAGTGACATAGGTTGATTTTTTTCTTCGACAATTGGTAAATCAATTGTTGGAATTTCTTTTTGAATTTCAGTTGGAATTTTCACATCGTCTGGAATTTGAATATCTTGAATAAAATCATTATTTACATCAATTATATCGTCATTTTCATAGAAAAAATCATCCGCATCTGTTACATGGATATTATCCATTTCTAAATTTTGAGCCAGTCCATTTGTATTTTTGTTCATATTAACATCTCCCTTTTTATTCCTTTTATTCTTTTTATACGGTCATACCATAACATCATAATTAGTATATCACAAATTTAGAAAAAAACATATCTTTTTTTACATAATTTTTAAAAATTATAAAAGAAAATTTTTTTTTTAAAATTTTTTTTAATTTAGCATACCATTTTATTCTTCTGGATTTTCCAATTTAACAAGTACTTCTCTCGGTTTTGAACCATTATTTGGACCAATAATTCCTCTTTCTTCTAATAAGTCAATACACCTGGCTGCACGATTGTAACCTAGACGAAATCTTCTTTGCAATAAAGATGCACTCGCTTTTCCCTGTGTGACAACAAATTCTACAATTTCGTTATACAAAGGTTCTTCATAGTCCCCATGTCCTTCTGTTTCTTGCATTGTTGTTGCATGCATTTCTTCTTCATCCATTAAAAGAGTCTCATCATATTTTGCGATTTGTTGTTGAACAGTATGATCAACTACTGACTTAATCTCTTCATCAGAAAGAAATGTCCCTTGAATACGAATTGGAATATTTTCTCCTTGTGGAGAGAATAACATATCTCCCTTTCCCAATAATTTCTCTGCACCCACTTCATCTAAAATTGTACGCGAATCGATTCCACTAGATACTGCGAATGCAATTCTAGATGGAATATTGGCTTTTACAACTCCTGTAATTACATCTGTAGAAGGTCTTTGCGTTGCGACAATTAAATGAATTCCAGCTGCTCTTGCCATTTGTGTAATTCGCATAATAGAATCTTCTACTTCTTTCGCGGCCACTAACATCAAATCTGCAAGCTCATCAATAATAACAACAATAAAAGGCATATGTTTTGATTTTTCGGTTTCAGGCAATGACTCATTTTTTTTATCAATATATGCATTATACCCTGCTATATTTTTGGTGCCAGTTCGACTGAATAGCTCATACCGATTATCCATTTCTACAACAATTTTCTTTAATGCAATGTTAGCTTTTTTAGGGTCTGTAACAACTGGTGCTAATAAATGAGGCACCCCATTATACATAGATAGTTCTACTTTTTTAGGGTCAACTAACACAAGTTTCACTTCTTCTGGCTTTGTTCGCATTAAAATAGAGACGATCATACTATTGATACATACAGATTTACCACTTCCTGTTGATCCTGCCACCAATAAATGAGGTGTTTTGTTAATCTCACAATATTGTGGTCGACCCATAATATCTTTCCCAAGCGCTACTAATAATTTAGAATCTTTTTGTGATTGTGGAATACTCTCTAATATTTCTCTTACAGTAACCATCGTTGTTACTTTATTTGGTATTTCAACTCCAATAGTAGATTTTCCAGGGATTGGCGCTTGAATACGCACATCTTTAGCAGCAAGTGCAAGTGCAATTTCACTGTGTAAACTTAAAATTTTACTCAATTTTGTACCTGATTTTACTTCCATCTCATATTGGGTTACTGCAGGTCCAGGATTAATTGCAACCACTTTTGCTTCTACTCCAAAGTCTTTTAAAACTTGATGTAAAACTCCTACATTATGGGTAATGATTTCTTTACTTTCACGATTGTTGTTTTTTGGTGGTTTGGATAACAATGTTATAGGAGGATAAACATAATCTGGATTGATATATTCTTCTTTATTTTCTATTACCTCTCCTGTTGCTTCATTAACTTGTAAATTTGGTTTTATTTCTACTAGTTTTTGTTCCTCTGATTGCTTGATTTCTTCTTTTTCTTCGTTAATATGAATGAGTTCATCTACAGAAGAAATAACGATTTTATTATCATTTTCATATTGTTCTTCTATTTCTTTTATTTTTTTATCTTTTTTTGGCTTCTTTTCATGTGGCTTTAATTTTATTTTTGACAACAACCATTTAATTGCATCATAAAAAGAAATACCTGTAAATAAGATAAGACCACAGCTAAGTAATACCCACGCAGCAATCCTTGTCCCATTTAAATCAAATCCCCACATACATACAGCTGAGAAAGCAGCACCTAAAACACCACCACCTAAATTAATACGATTTTTGGGATTTGCCATAAAATTTGTTACGGTCTCTACTATAATCTGAAACCCTCTCAATTCTTCATTTTGAATATATTTAATATGTGAAAAAATTAAAATGGCAATTATGACAATATAAAGTCCTATTAACTTAGTCGTGAAAAAATCTGGTTTTTCTCTTTTTACAATCATATAAGCTCCAATGACAAGTACTGCGACTAATAATGGATTATACCATGTTCCAACTAGGAATACAGCAAAACTACTAACAAAGTCCCCAATCACACCTGTTTTTGGAATAAATCCTATAATGGCAAGAAAGATAAGTAATATTCCTATTAATTCTGTTTGATATCCTGTACTTTTTTTCTTTGTTTCTTTTCTATTTTTCTTTTTTGACATAATAAAACCTCCCTACTGCTATGTTGGTAAAATTATAACATATTATGTCGAAAAAAAAAAGCCAGAAAATGGCGATTTGACGAAACCTAGTCTCCCAGGTGGGCATCACATTAAGGTTTTTAGGATTCTTATATAAATATAAGTATTCAACACCAACTTTAAATTAGATTCCCAATGTCATTAATTAGTAGGTTTTTTATTAACCACTCTCTGGTAGCTTCATTATAGCATACTCTTTTCAAAATGGGAATAGATTTTTAAAACTTTTAATACTATTCTCAATTTTCAAAATTCTAAGTAATAATATACTCTAAATTAGTAATCAAAAATTCCCCAATTATGGATATTATTTTCTAAATCAATAGCTCCACTAACATAAGCATAACATGATATATCTTTAAATTTCGTTC
>CAOJDP010000035.1 GCA_948433085.1 uncultured Caryophanales bacterium | reverse complement strand
ATATAAAAGAAACTTAGAAAGCCATATGATGAAGAATACCGAATGGGGAGCAGTAACTTACCTTTCTCATTCGGAATATGGAAGTAATACACGTGTAAGAGTAAATAACAATAGTGCATATATTACAGGGTATGCTGCGATAGAAGAACCAACAAAAGGTTATACTACAAATAGTATAGAAGGAAATCGATATGAAAGTACACAATTAAAACAAGATGGAACTTACACTATCAATTATTATAATCCATCTAGTGTAGTCGCAAGTACTACGGGAAATTATACAGGAATATATGATTTATCAAGTGGTGCATGGGAATATGTAATGGGATTTACGACTACTACATCAAGTCTTGTACAAGGATCTAGTGGAATAACTTCTATTTATAATGATTTTTTTACAAATGAAAATTGGAATTTATATTATGATTTATATAGAGTTACGGCGCAAATAAATAATCATAAAAGAATTTTAGGGGATGCAATAGGTGAAATTGGACCATTTTACAATGAAAAAGATCTTGATAATCAAACTAGAATTAAATCCAGTTGGTATAAAGGTTATGCAAATGCAAATACCAATACCAATCTTTTAAATACTTCTAGTATTTGGTATGCAAGAGGCGGAAGTATAAATTATGGTGAGAATGGAAATTCTTTTGCTTTTAGTTATTTTAATGGTGCAGCAAGTAAAGGGCTTTCCTATCGAATTATTTTAAATCCATAAAAAAATAAGCATTGCTTATTTTTTTTCAAGTACATTAATAATATTTGGAATAATTTGTTTTTTGCGAGAAACAATTCCTGCTAAATAATAACCTTGATGTAAATCCGTTATATTAAATACATTGTCTAAAATATCAACCGCTTTATCATTGTAGAATAAATATGATCCATTTGTTATGATATCAGTTGCAAATAAAGCAACAATTTTATAATCGTTATGTTCAGCTACAGAGTTAATTAATTTTGTATAATCCTCTACTTCATTCATAATTTCATCAATATTGGTAATGAATATTTGTGCAATCCCAATTTTGTCATTGTTAATTGTAAAATTTTTGAAATCCATATAGAGAACTTCTTCTTTTGTTTTTCCCTTTAATGAAGCACCTGCTTTTAACATTTCCATCCCATATTTTTCATAATCTATTTGAGCAATATCTGCAAGTTCTTTAACAGCTTGAATATCCTCTTTTGTAGTAGTGGGTGATTGGAAAAGGAGTGTGTCTGAAATAATACCAGATAACATAAGTCCTGCAATCATAGGTGGAATTTCAATATTACTTTCTTTATACAACATTTTTATAATTGTATTACTACTACCTACCGTCATTGTTCTAAAATTAATAGGGGTAGAAGTACCAATCGTTCCAATTTTATGATGATCGACAATAGAAATAATTTCTGCTTCTTCTAAACCTTCTACACTTTGAATTGGTTCATTATGATCGACTAAGATTAGTTGTTTTCTTTTTTTATTGTTTATATCTGATAACCTCAAAATACCTAAGCATTCATTTTTTTTATTTAAAATTGGATAATTACTATATTTAGACTTATTTGCAAAATCAATAAAGTCTTTCAAATTAGTTTCTTCGTGAAAAGAGATAACAGAATCTAAAAAAGCAATGTTATCTAAATAATTGGATAACCCAATTTTTCTAGATACTTTAAAAGTATCATAAGGAGAACGAATAATGTTGACATTATTTAATTGCGCTTGCTTTAAATGAGATTCTTTAATTTCACAATTATTTGTTAAAATAATCATTTTTACTTTTTGATTTACTGCATATTCAATTACACTATGTCTATCGCCAACAATTAAAATCGTATTAGGCTCTAGTTTTACATGTTCAATAAATGTTGTGCTGCGATAAGATGCAATTAATATATTCCCTTTGATTTCTTCGTCGCATTGAATAATTTGCTCAGCGTCTAAACTTTTTATAAGATTTGCATAAGAAGTATTTAATTTATTTATATCGCCAATAATTTGTGATTTTGCAATATCTTTCATAGAGACTAATCCTGTAAACTTATTATGTTCATTTACAATAGGAAGTGTGCTAACAACATTTTCGTTCATGTAATCTAAGCCTTCCATAATTGAGCATTTCCCTTGCATACGATAATTTTTTAAATATTGAATATCTTTTATTTGGAGATGTACATCATTTAAATAGGCAGGTTCTTTTACTTTCCAATAGTTTAATACAAATTTTGTTTCATTGTTGATATTTCCTAAGACTCTTGGTTCTGTATTCATTCCTATTTGATTTTTTAAGTAAGATAGTGAAATGGATGCAGTTACACTATCTGTATCTGGTTTTTTATGTCCAAATATATAAATTTTTTCCATTTGTATCACTCCTAGGGAATCATTATATCAAAAAATTAATTATTTGATAAGTATAATTGTAAAAAAAATATCCAAAATATGGATAGAGAGTGAGGTAATTTATGAAAGCAACAGGTGTTGTAAGACGTATTGATGAATTAGGTAGGATTGTAATCCCTAAAGAAATTCGTAAAACGATGCGGATTCGTGAAGGCGAAAATATTGAAATTTTCATTGATGGAGATGATCGTGTTGTTTTAAAAAAATATTCGATGGTTAAAAAGTTGGGCGATTTTGCAAATCGATTTACAGATTCAATTCATGCTTTTTTAAAATATAATGTTGTCATTACAGATACTGATAGTGTGATTGCAGTGTCAGGATCTTTAAAGAAAGAATTCAATGGAAAACCACTTAGTGATGAGATGTTACATATCATTCAAAAAAGAGAAAGTATATTAAATAAAAATGATACGTTAACTATTGTGGAAGGGAATTCTTATTCGGGAAGTTATTTAATATATCCCATTATAAGTAATGGAGATGTAGTAGGACTAGTTATTATGTTAGCAAAGAACGGACAATTGGGAGAACTAGAAGAAAAAATTGTTCAAATTACATCCCAATTTTTGGCAAAATACCTTGAAGAATAAAAAAAGTTGTGTTATACTAATTGCAATTTAAAAGACAAAGAAGGAAAGAAGAATAATGATTCTTTATAGAGAGTCTGTGATTGGTGAAAGCAGATAAGATAGTTGTTTTGAATGGCTCTGGAGTTGTTTTTGTGAGTATTAGCAAAAAACGTATGCCGCGTTAAGGTATTAAGTGTATAGATTTTATCTATAAAATAAGGTGGTACCGCGCATGAGACGTCCTTAGCTTGAGGATGTTTTATTTTTTTATAATTTGCAAAAGTTAGTAATGTAAAGATATTTTTTGTATATTAATAAAGTAGGTATTCGCATTTTTGTTCCTTAAAATAATTTAGAGGTGGTATATTTGTGTTGCTGTAAATTGTTTAATGAATACGATAGGAGAATTGATATGAAGGATTAAGAAGTACTTAAATTGAAATAGAGATAACAATTATATAGAAGAGGAGATGGTTTAAATGAAACCAAAATATTATATTTCAACAGCTATTGCTTATGCATCAGGGAAGCCTCATATAGGAAATACGTATGAAATTGTTTTAGCAGATGCGATTGCGCGTTATAAAAGATTAACTGGTTATGATGTTTATTTCCAAACAGGAACAGATGAACATGGTCAAAAAATTGAACAAAAAGCAAAAATGGCAAATCTTAATCCACAAGAATTTGTGGATGAACGTGCTTTAGATGTTCGTAAAATATGGGATGTTATGAATACAAGTTATGATAAGTTTGTGCGTACAACGAATCCTTCTCATAAAGAAATAGTTTCTAAAATTTTTAAAAAGTTGTATGAGCAAGGGGATATCTATAAAGGTAAATATGAAGGGCTTTATTGTACACCATGTGAATCTTTCTTTACAGAAACACAACTTGTTGATGGAAAGTGTCCTGACTGTGGGCGTGAGGTTACACCAGCAAGTGAGGAAGCTTACTTCTTTAAATTAAGTAATTATACAAAGAGATTAGAAGCGTATATAGAAAGTCATCCTAATTTTATTAAACCAGAAAGCCGTTTACATGAAATAATGAATAACTTTATAAAACCAGGCTTACAAGATCTTTGTGTATCTAGGACTTCTTTTGATTGGGGGGTACCTGTTACATTTGATGATGGTCATGTAATTTATGTATGGATTGATGCATTAAGTAATTATATAACATTTTTAGGTTATGATATAGATGGAAATCATAGTGAAGAGTTTAAAAAATTTTGGCCTTGTAATGTGCATTTAATTGGAAAAGATATTTTAAGATTTCATACTATCTATTGGCCTATTATGTTAATGGCATTAGATTTACCATTGCCTGAACAAATTTTCGGACATCCATGGTTATTATTTGGGGTAGATAAAATGAGTAAATCGAAAGGGAATATTGTTTACGCAGATGATTTAGTAAAGGAATTTGGAGTAGATGCTGTTCGTTATTATTTGTTACATGAAATTCCATATGCTAGTGATGGGACATTTACGTATGAGTTACTTATTGAACGAATGAATTCAGATTTAGCAAATATTCTTGGAAATTTGGTAAACAGAACCATATCTATGGCGCACAAATATTTTGATGGTGTCGTAGCAGAGCCAACTTGCAGTGATTCAATTGATGAAGAATTAAAAGAGATGGTTTTATCTATGCCAATTAAAGTGGAAGAAAAAATGAATGAACTTCGCGTTGCAGATGCAATGGATGAAATTTTTGAAGTATTTAGGCGTTGTAATAAGTATATAGATGAAACTACTCCATGGATTCTTGCAAAGGATGAAAGTAAAAAAGAGCGTTTGCAAACGGTACTATACAATTTATTAGAAGCGATTCGTAGTGGTGCAGTATTATTACAAGCTTTCTTGCCTGATACTGCTAATGAAATTTTTATTCAACTTAATACAGAAAATCGTTTCATGGATAGTATTGATTTTAAGGGTATGGATGCAGGAATTATATTAAATGAAGCAAAGCCTTTATTTGCTCGTATTGATAAAGAACAAAAGCTTACAGAAATATTTAACAGGAATGTGTAAAATGTTGTAAATTGTCGTTTAATTTAGAAAAGATTTTGTAGAAGTTCCTTTTTCGTTATGGTATATTGGTATTGTTGAGAAAAAATAAGATATGAAAAAGGAGATACTATGGCAACTGAAAATTATAAAAATTTGAAGTATGTTGTGTTAGTATGTATTATGGGTGTATTATTGATTTTAGGTAGTGTAATTGTAAGTAGAAATTATGTAGATATTGCTTATTTAGCATTTATTGCATTCTGTTTTATGCGATATCTTGTAATTTGTCATAACGAGTAGAAAATTATATCTGAGTGTGATATAATTTTTTTATTCAAAAAATTTGTTGTTATAAATGTAATAGATGAAGATGTGTTCAATCATTGGTATTAGTAATCAATATTTATAAAACGAATGAATACTCCTGAAATAGAGAATAAAAATTATACTCTTATTTATAAAAAAATGATAAATGAAGTTACGATAATTTATTTAAGAAAGAATGATGTTTATGTTAGTGGATACACATTGTCATTTAGACGAATATAGTGATGATGAATTAGAAATTGTAATGTCACGTATGAAAAATCATGTAATGATTGTATGTGGGGTTAATGCATTTACAAATAGGCGCGTTTTACAATTGTGTGATACATACAACAATATTTATGGGGTAATTGGGATCCATCCAGAAGAGATTGCGCAAGTAAAAGAGGAAGATTTTGACGAAATGGAAGTGATGTTAAAATCGTCTAAGGTTGTTGGGATTGGAGAAATTGGTTTGGATTACCATTATACAAAAGAAAATATGGAAAAACAAAAAGCAATTTTTATTAGGCAGATTGAACTTGCAAAGAAATATCGTATGCCAATAGTGATTCATAGTAGAGAGGCAATCCAAGATACATATGATATTTTATGTCAATATCGAGGCCAAAATTTACAGTTTATTTTACATGCGTATAGTGGTAGTGTGGAAATGGCCAAGAAATTTATTGATTTAGGTGTGAAATTTGGAATTGGTGGAGTTGTTACTTTTAAAAATGCAGGTAGGGTAAAAGAAGTAGTAGAAACTATTTCAATGGACCATTTTTTATTAGAGACAGATAGTCCTTATTTGACACCTGAACCCTATCGTGGCACGAAAAATAAACCTTATTATGTCAAATTGGTCGCAGAAAAAGTTGCAGAGTTGAAAAGGATGCCAGTCGAAGATGTTATAAAAATAACTTCTAATCATGCAATTTCTATTTTTCGTTTACCCATAAAATTAAATAGAAGTGAGGAAAATAAGTAATGGAATATTCACCAAAAAAAATTTATAATCTATTGGAACAAAATGGCTTTCATTTAAAAAAAATGTATGGACAAAATTTTATTATGGATGAAAATGTGATTCATGCAATTATTCGTTCATCTGATATAAAGGAAAATAGTTTAGTGATTGAAATAGGACCTGGAGCTGGGTCCCTTACAAATAAACTAGCAAATATTGCATCCCATGTGCTATGTTACGAAATTGATAATACACTAACATCTGTTTTGGATAAGGTTTTAGATGGGTACCATAATGTAGATATTATTTACCAAGACTTTTTAAAAAGTAATGTGCTGAATGATATTAAAAGATATTCTTATGAGCATTTATATGTGGTCGCGAATTTACCGTATTATATTACGACACCAATTATTATGAAATTAATTGAGGACAAGATACCTGTTGATAAGATTGTTGTCATGGTGCAAAAAGAGGTTGGGAATCGTTTTAAAGCAAAACCTGGAACAAAGGATTATAATTCTTTATCCATTTTTTTACAGTATTATTTTGATGTTGTAAAATTAATGGATGTCAGTAAAAATGTATTTCTTCCAAAGCCGAATGTAGATAGTATTGTAGTGGCATTTGAAAGAAAGAAAAACAAACTAGAAGTGAAAAATGAAAAACTATTTTTTCAATTGGTAAAAGACAGTTTTGTACAGAAAAGAAAGACGCTTCGCAATAATTTAAAAAATTATGATTTAAATAAAATTGAGGAAATATTAAAAAAATATGAATATGATTTATCCGTGAGAGCGGAGGCTTTACCAATTGAGATATTTGTTGAAGTAGCAAATAATTTGGTAAATTAGAAGTTCTATTTTTACAGGTATGATTTTAAGATAAAACAATTTTCTATTTTTTCAATTCCTTCATAAACAAAGTATATTGGTGAATTTATGAATAGGTTTGGAAAAATCATTATATAGAATAATCGCAAATCCTTTGACAATATTCTACAAGGAATCGTTTTACACTATAATTGGTGATGTGTATGATTGATTTTGGAAGTAAAATTTTATGGGCAATTGCGACAGTTTTTATTGTTGTATCAAGTGTTTATTTTTCTTTTAAATTAAGATTTATTCAATTTCATTTTAAGGAAATGTTTTATAATTTATGTCATAAACCAAAAGAGAAGAAAGGAATTGGATCCTTTCAAGTACTTATGATGACACTTGCAGGGAGACTTGGAGTGGGTAGTATCGCAGGTATTGCTCTTTCTATTTATTTAGGTGGAGTTGGTTCTATTTTTTGGCTATGGATAATGGCAATTTTTTCCTCCGTTCTTGCTTATGCGGAAACTGTCCTTGGAATTATCTATAAGAGGCCAGACGGAACAAATGTTTATAAAGGTGGTCCTGCTTATTATTTACGGGATGGTCTTGGTAAAAAAAGTTTGGGGTTTATTTACGCAATATTAATTTTAATTTGTTATATTGGAGGATTTTTAGGAATTCAATCGAATACAATTACCAAATCCATTCAAGAAATTCGATCAGTGAATTCTTATATTATTGGTCTTTGTATTGTAGTTGTGACTTCTCTTATTATTTTTGGTGGTGTAAAAAAGATTGCGGCTGCAACAGGTAAAATAGTGCCTGTTATGACAGTTGCCTATCTTGTTTTTGCAATATATATTATGGGTAGCAATTATCAATTGTTGCCTTCTATATTCAATCAAATAGTAAGTGAAGCTTTTCATTTTAAATCTTTTATTAGTGGTTTTTTCACTAGTTTTATTGTGGGTATTCAAAGAGGCATTTTTTCAAATGAAGCTGGGCTTGGAACGGGTAGTATTGCTGCATCCACTACAAATAGTGATAATCCAAGTGAGCAAGGATACATTCAAATATTAGGTATTTATATTACAAGTTTGTTGATTTGTAGTGCAACAGCTTTTATTATTATGATGAGTGATTATAATCCTTCCTTATATCATGATGTCAATGGAATTGAAATAACGCAGATGGCTTTTCAATATCATTTAGGAAGTGTCGGTAATACATTTATTTTTCTTTCTATTTTATTGTTTGCATTTTCTACTATTTTAACTGGTTATTATTATGGGGAGTCTGCTTTAAAGTATTTTACAGAAAAAATCAAACCAGTTTATTTGGTTATTCTTAAAATTATTACGTTAATGGTTGTTTTTTTAGGTTGTATTTTATCCTCTACTATACTATGGCAAATTGTTGACGTTTTGGTAGCGCTTTTAGCGATTTTTAATATTTATGCGTTAATAGGTTTACGTGAAGATGTTGTAAGGGAACTAGAAATTTATAAAATGAGAAAAAATAATAAAAAATAATGTGTTTATAATGGTACCTAGTTATGGACTTAAGATGTACAGTTTGGTATAATATAATTGGATTTATACAAATATTTGTTATAGGAAAGAGTCTATTATAAATGAAAATTAAAATGACTGATTTGTTGGTACCTATTGTGGCAAAAATAATTTATCATTTGCCATCTGTTAAATTAGAAAGAAAAATAGATTATGTAAAAGCAGTTATGGATAGAAATAAGTTGCTTGATCCAATTATTCTATAAATGATATTGTATTGCCACTCAAAAAAGATTCAATATTGTGTATATTATTAATATTTAGGGAGGTTTTGTATGAAACAAGAATTATTAAATTTGAAAGAAAAACTAAAGAAAGTATTTATTCCTGCGTATTTGCAGGAAATGGAAAAGATGGCTAAAAGGGAAGACCCATTAGGGTTTAAAGTACTATCAAATACACTCGATAAGGTAGTTGTAAAAAAGATTCAAGAAATAAATGAAGAAAACGTAAAATTGTATAATTTACAGGATAGAATATATGCGTTTATAAGATGGTACTATCAACATATTGAGCCTAAAAATGCTATTAATATTTATTCTAACGATTTAATTAATTTTATTGAAAAAATGGCCGTATGGTATGAATTGAGGTACCCTGATTATGAAATCGATAAAAAAGTACATTATGGAAAGGTAACAAAACAAATAAATGAGGTTATGTTTGGGAGTCAAAATCCATATATTGATAAGAATTTTGACCAAAATTCTGATGTTAGAATTATAGATTGGGATGCATTTTATAATACAAGAACATTTATGAATGGCCTTACTAAATATGAAGCAAGCTTTTTAAAAAGACCAAAGTATCAAGAAATTGTATATTGGGAAAAAAATAGAAGTGCACATTTACATTTGACAAGTAAAGGTCATATCGAAAGGTCTGAATATATGGATTGTGTAGTTCCAGGAATATCCAATAAAGATTTGGAAGGTTTACACATTAAGACTGCTGTTGATTGGTTAAAAGAAAGAGATGCTGTCTTTCCAGAAAATTGTGAATTGGTAGAAGCAATAAGAGATTATGAAAATGCAGTATATGCGAAAGAGGAATTATTAAATTGTGTTATGTATCGTATTCTTGAGCGTGGAGGAAACAGAATTGGTCCTCGTAGGGCATTTCTGTTTGCCAAAGAATTTCAAAGAAATATCGATATTCCTTTGAAATATGGTTTAGATACTTCTGATCCCAATTTAAGATTATTTGTGAATGAATACTTAAAAGCGGGTGGTTTTCAAACATTGGAATGTTATACAAATTATTTTAGTAGGAAGAATGATTCTTCAAAATTAGACACAATGTCAATCGAGAGATTTCTTCAATTAAAAGAAATAAATGGAAAGATTTTTTATACAGAAGAAGAAAGTGCTTTACATCAAAGACTTGTAAATGTTATAAATTCACAAATTCCTGTTGAAGAAATTCATGTGTTAGAAGAAACAAATGAAGAGAAGATAAAAAGACTTAGAATAGAACGAAAGTTAGAAAAAGCACGAAATAGGGTAAATCAGTAGTAGGAGTGGTTATATGGTAGTAAATCATGATTGGGATAAAGTATTAGAAGCAGAATTTAAATCTCCTTATTTTAAAGAATTAGGAGTTTTCATAAAAAATGCTTATCAACATCAAACTATATATCCAGAATATAAGGACATTTTCAATGCATTCCGCTATACGGATTATAACGATGTTAAGGTAGTCATTTTAGGACAAGATCCCTATCATGGAGAGCATGAAGCACATGGCTTATCATTTTCCGTAAAAGAGGGAGTAGCAATGCCACCTTCTTTAAGAAATATTTTTCAAGAACTCAAAAATGATATTGGCGTTACACGCACACAAACAGATTTAACGGATTGGGCAAAGCAAGGGGTATTATTGTTAAATTCAATCATGACCGTTGTCAAAGATCAACCTTTATCACATAAAAATAAGGGTTGGGAAACTTTTACAGATCATGTGATTCGCAAATTAGGTGAGCGAGAAAAACCAATGGTCTTTATTTTATGGGGAAGTTATGCAAGAGGTAAAAAAGAGTTAATTACAAATCCTAAACATTTAATATTAGAAAGTGTACATCCCTCTCCATTATCTGCGAATAGAGGATTTTTTGGAAGTAGACCTTTTTCTAACACGAATACTTTTTTAGAACAAAATGAAATGTCAGCCATTTATTGGTGATATGTAAATTTTTTTCTTGTTTCCTAAAATAATATAGTATACAATAATATTGGGGTGTCAGTATGGATGAAGCTTATCAATTTTTAATGGAAAGTGTAAATTTTAAATATAGAGATACAGTAGTGGTTGCGGTAAGTGGTGGACCAGATTCTATGGCACTTTTGCATTTATTATATTGCGTGAAAGATACATTTGAATTAACGATTGTCTGTGCGCATGTCAATCATAATGTGAGAAAAGAAAGCACTGAAGAAGCAAAGTTTGTAGAAAACTTTTGCCGAACACATGGAATTTTATTTGAATATATGAAGATTGATGACTATGGTGATGATAATTTCCATAATGAAGCAAGAACAAAAAGGTATCATTATTTTGGTAGTATTGTAAAAAAATATCATGCCCGATATCTATTTACAGCTCATCATGGTGATGATTTAATGGAAACTATTTTGATGCGTATTGTAAGGGGCTCTACATTAAGAGGATATAGTGGATTTTCTTATTTAGTGGAAATGGATGATTATACTATTTTAAGACCTCTTATTGGGGTGACGAAAGATGAAATTTTAGAGTATAATAAAAAAAATAAAATTTCATATGTAAAAGATTTGTCAAACGATAAAGACGTATATACACGAAATCGTTTTCGAAAATATATAGTTCCTGCTTTGAAAGCAGAAGATAAAAATGTACATCATAAATTTTATAAATTTAGTAAAACTTTATTGGAATATAATCATTATATTGATTTACAGGTAGAAAAAATGATATCCAAAATTTATGTACAAAATGAACTAGATATTAATGCTTTTCTAAAATTAGAGCATGTGATTGCAATGAAAGTAATTTATTATATATTAGAACATATATATCAAGATGATTTAATGTTAATAACGGATCATCATGCAGAATTAATATATGACTTGATTCTTTCTAAAAAAGCGAATGCATATATTTATTTGCCCAATCATTTAAAAGCAGTGAAAGTATATGATAAATTGACGTTTGTACAAGATACAGAAAAAATTGGGGATTATGAAATTGAATTAATTCAATATCTTAATTTACCTAACGGGAAAAATATTGAAGTGGTTTCTAAAGCGGTAAAAGATGACAATTTTGTATGTCGGTTAAATTCAAATGAAATTGTATTACCGTTACATGTACGTAATCGTAAAAATGGAGATAGAATTTATGTAAAAGGCTTGCTAGGTAGAAAAAAAGTAAACGATATTTTTATAGATGAAAAGATTCCAATGCGTGATAGAGAATTATGGCCAGTTGTTGTCGATTCTCAGGATACAATAGTTTGGTTACCAGGTTTAAAAAAATCAAAATTTGACAAAACAAAAGATGAAAAGTATGATATAATACTAAAGTATTATTAAGGAAGGGAGAATTGGTATGAATAAAAGAACGGTAAAACGTGGACTTATGCCTTATTTATTTTTATTTCTTGTTATTATAGGCATAGTTTACTTTTTTAATATTACCAATCAAAAAGTAAATGTACTTAGTTATGATGCATTTATGAAAGAAGTAGCGGCAAATAACGTAAAGGAAATAGTCATTACACCAAGGGATCGTGCGAGTGTATATGAAATTTCAGGTACATTAAAAAATTATAAAGAGGGAGAAAGTTTCTTTTTTAGAGCGCCTTTGGATGAAACAGTAATGAATCAAATATTGGGTGCAGAAGGGGAATTTGTTATTCGAACAAAAACGGATCCTGAATCTAGTGCTTTCTTGTTATTTTTAGTAAATGTATTACCGATGGTAATTTTAGTAGGAGCTGCATTTTTCTTTATTACAAGACAAATGGGGAATGCGAATAAATCTATGGATTTTGGTAAAAGCAGAGCTCGTTTAAATGAGGATAGTAGGAAAGTTACATTTAAACAAGTCGCAGGCTTGACGGAAGAAAAAGAAGAAGTCCAAGAGTTAATTGATTTTTTAAAAAATCCTAAAAAATTCCAACGCTTAGGAGCTAGAATTCCTAAAGGGGTATTATTAGTAGGACCTCCAGGAACAGGAAAAACTTTATTGGCACGTGCAGTTGCAGGTGAGGCAAATGTTCCTTTCTACTATATTAGTGGTTCTGATTTTGTAGAATTATTTGTAGGGGTAGGTGCTTCGCGTGTACGTGATATGTTTAAACAAGCAAAGCATAATGCTCCATGTTTAATATTTATTGATGAAATTGATGCTGTAGGTCGTCAAAGAGGTGCAGGTTTAGGTGGAGGTCATGATGAACGTGAGCAAACATTAAACCAATTGTTAACAGAAATGGATGGGTTTGGCGCAAATGAAGGAATCATTATTATTGCAGCTACGAATAGACCTGATGTTTTAGACCCTGCATTACTTCGTCCTGGAAGGTTTGATCGTCAAGTAACAGTTGCTTTACCAGATGTAAAAGGTAGAGAAGAAATTTTAGATGTACATGCATCTAATAAGATTTTTGCAAAAGATGTAAAGTTATCTAATATTGCAAGAAGAACAGTTGGTATGAGTGGGGCAGATTTGGAAAATTTATTAAATGAAGCTGCTTTACTTGCTGTTAGAAGAAATAAAGAAGCAATTACAATGGCAGAGATTGATGAAGCACATGATCGTGTGCTAATGGGCCCTGCAAAGAAGAGTCATAAGTATACAGAACGTGAACGTAAAGTGGTTGCATATCATGAAGCTGGTCATGCTGTTATGGGCATAAAATTAGATGGAGCAAATGAAGTACAAAAAATAACAATTATTCCTCGTGGTTCTGCAGGTGGATATAATATGATGTTACCAAAAGAAGAAACGTATTTATCTACAAAGGGAGAATTATTAGATCAAATTAGTGGACTATTAGGTGGTCGTGTTTCTGAAGAAATTGTATTTAATGAAATGACAACTGGAGCACAAAATGATTTAGAACGTGCAACTAAGATTGCTCGTGCAATGATTACTGAATTTGGTATGAGTGATTTAGGACCTGTTCAATTTGAACATCAAGAATCTAGTGTTTTCTTAGGTAGAGATTATAATAAGAGTCGTAATTTTTCAAGTCAAGTTGCTTTTGAGATTGACCAAGAACAAAGAAAGATTATTAATGAATGTTATGAAATTACAAGGAAGACAATTTCTGAAAATAGAAAGTTGTTAGATTTAATTGCAGAATCTTTATTAGAGTATGAGACATTGACAAAAGAACAGATAGATTATTTGGTAGAACATGGATGTATGCCTGATATAGATCATGAAGTAGATTATAGTGATTTTAAAGAAGCAAGTTTGGATGATTTAACGTTGAATGAATTAAGAGAATTGGCTAAAGAAAAAGGTATTACTGGATATTCTAAGATGAATAAAGAGGAATTGAGAAAAAGATTGGAAGATGAATAATCTTCTTTTTTTGAAAGTAAAGTATAAAAAAATAAAATTAGGAAGGTCATTCTCCTAACTTTACTTTCTCCTTTTTATTCTTGTTGTTTGTTCTCCCTAGAAGGTAATTCACACTTGTATCATAAAAATCTGCTAATCTTATTAATATTTCTGTGGGAATGTCATTATTGCCAGTTTCATAATGGGAGTAGCCACGTTGTGATATATTAAGGATGTTGGCAATGTCTTTTTGCGTGAGATCTTTGTCTTCTCTAAGATCTCGTAATCTTCTGTATGTCATTTTGTCCACCTTCCACAAACCATTATAACGAATAAACACTAAAAGTAAACAAAATAGGAACGAAATAGTCTATTCGTTGTTTGAATGGTAATATATTTTAAACAAGCCATAAATTATACTTTTATTTTCTCTTTTTTGTGAAATTAATTAATGGTCTAAAATGAATCAATCAGTTGTGAAAATAATAGAAAGATATAAAAAAATATAATATTATGTAGAATAGAGTAACTATAATTCTATAAAAAAGAATTGTCTTTAAAAAAACAGGATATATTAATGAATCTAGTAATTATTATAAATAGGAAAATGGTTCATTTTGAAAGCAATAAAAAATTTTTAGGATGAAATAAATACATAACATTTTAATGAAAAATTTAAATAATTGATATATAATTAGAGTACGAACTAAAATTTGATAGCAAAAATTTTTAATATGTGATAAAATATATGTTAGATTATGTAGTTAGAAAATGGTGAATTATATGGGAAAAATAATTGCTTTAGTAAATCAGAAAGGAGGCGTTGGAAAAACAACGTCTAGTATTAACTTAGCGGCATCTTTGGGTGTACTCAAAAAGAAAGTATTGTTGGTGGATTTAGATCCCCAAGGGAATTCTACAACAGGTGTTGGTATTGGAAAAACAGATTATGAGAAGAGTATTTATGAATTGTTAAAAGATGAGGCTACTTTAAAAGAAGTAATTATTAAAACAAAATTTAAAAACTTATATGTATTACCAGCGACTATTAATTTAGCTGGTGTTGATTTTGAACTTATGGAAAAAAGTAAAATGGATCCTGATTTTACAAAAGGGGCACAACTGAAAAAATATTTAGATGAAACTAGAACTTTATTTGATTATATTATCATTGATTGTCCACCATCTTTAGGTATTTTAACTACCAATGCATTAACAGCAGCAGATTCTGTTATTATTCCAGTACAGTGTGAATTCTTTGCTTTGGAAGGAATTATGCAACTATTAAACACAATTATGTTGGCACAAAAAAATTTAAATCCTACCTTGAATATTGAAGGTGTATTACTTACTATGTTAGATAGTAGAACAAATTTAGGATTAGAAGTAGTAGAAGATATTAAAAGCTACTTTAGAGAAAAAGTATATGATACAATTATACCAAGACTTGTGCGTTTATCAGAAGCACCTAGTCATGGAAAACCTATACTCTCTTATGATCCACAAAGTCGTGGAACAGAGGCTTATCTTAATTTAGCAAAGGAAGTGATTGAACGAAATGGAAACTAAAAAACGAGCACTTGGTAGAGGGTTAGAGCAATTATTTAATAATGAGAATTTAGATGTAAGTACAATTGAAAAAAGTATATATGAAAGTGCTACAAATGAAGAAATTATTGAGTTGCCATTAGAGGATTTAAGGCCAAATCCGTATCAACCTCGTCAAGTATTTGATGAAGAAGCTTTACAGGAGTTAGCATCTTCTATTAAAACCTATGGGGTATTTCAACCGATTATAGTGAAAAAAAGTATTAAAGGGTATGAAATTATTGCAGGGGAACGTAGATTTCGTGCAAGTAAACTTGCTGGTATGGAAAAAATACCTGCTATTATTCGTAGTTTCACGGATGAACAAATGATGGAAATTGCTTTATTAGAGAATCTTCAAAGAGAAAATTTAAGTGCGATAGAGGAAGCAAACGCCTATAAATTGATGCTAAATAAATTAAATCTTACACAGGATGAACTTGCATTGAAAGTGGGAAAAAGTAGGAGTCATATTACAAATCTTTTGGGGTTACTTCGCCTTCCAAATGATATTCAAGAAATGGTAAATGATTCTAAAATATCTATGGGGCATGCTAGGGTTTTAAGTAAGTTGAATGATGAAAATCAAATGCGTAATATGGCCAATAGAATTGTGAATGAAAAGTTTACAGTAAGAGAGGTAGAGTCTTTAACGGATTCTAATCAATTTGAACGTTCAATAAAGGTGCAAAAAAGAAAACAACCTGAAGCGAGAGAATTTAAGTATGTAGAAGATTTATTGAGCGAGAAATTAGATGCTAAAGTAAAAATAAAAGATAAAAAAATAGAAATATCCTTTATTTCCATTGCGGATTTAAATCGAATTTTAGAAATTATTAATGTAAAGGAATAATGTATATGCATGATTATAAATTAGGTAGTATTGTAGTTATGAAAAAACCACATCCTTGTGGAACAAATGAATGGCAGATTATCCGTGTGGGAGCGGATATCAAAATCAAATGTATTTGCTGTGGGAGAAGTATTATGATTCCTCGAGTTGAATTTAACAAAAAATTGAAGAAAGTAACTACCTATTAGGAGGTATTATGGCTAAAAAAAATTACAAAAAAGATAAAAAAATGGGACCTGTTCTTGTCATTTTTCTTATTACATTATTAATAGCATTTGTTAGTTTTTTATTTTCATACTTTGGAACAGAAGGCTCACAAACAGTAATTGGCAATGGAACTTTAGAATCTACATTGATTACTGTTAATAATGTATTTAGCTTAGATGGTTTAAGGTTTTTTATAGGAAATGCAGTTTCTAATTTTAAATTGTTAGAACCGCTCATATATCTTATTATTTCCTTAATTGGAATTGGTATTTGTGAAAAAAGTGGTTTTTTAAAGGTTTTATTTGCGCCTTTAAAAAAAGTAAGATTAAATATTCTAATTTTTCTCACATTTTTAATTGGTGTAATTAGTACAGTATTGGGTGATTATAGTTATATTTTCTTGATTCCTTTAATTGGAGTTATGTATAAATATATTGGAAAAAATCCAGTTCTTGGAATATTAACATTGTACTTAGGTATTACATTAGGCTATGGAACAGGTTTGATTTTTAATTATAACGATCATTTAATAGGAATGACTTCTCAAGGTGCAGCGCAACTGAGTGTTGATCCAAATTATAAATATGGATTGTTTTCTAATATGTATATTATGGTTGTATCTACATTTGTGGTATCAATCTTAGCTACTGTTATTATTGATAAAGTATTAGTTTCTAAATTAGCGGTTCGTTATGTGATAGAAGAAGAAGAATTAGTGGTATCTAAAAAGGCTATGGTTGCTGCTTTAGGATTTGGTTTTGCTTATATTATACTGATTATGCTAATGATACTTCCTTTAAAAGCTCCATTTGGGATTTTATTAGACCATGATGCAACGAGATATATGGACCAATTGCTGGGACCAAATTCCCCATTTGGGAATGGTCTTGTATTAATTGTTACTTTCCTATTTATTATTTTTGGTTATATTTATGGAAAAGTTTCTGGAAATATAAAAAATAGTAGTGAGTTTAGTATTGGGTTATCTAAAAATTTCGAAAAATTGGGATTTCTATTTGTACTTACATTTTTTGCCTCACAAATGTTGGCTATCTTAAGGTGGTCTAACGTGGATACAATTATTGCCACTCGCTTGATTGATTTTATGAACGGACTTCAATTTTCAGGTATTATATTAATTGTGATTTTCTTTATTATTGTGATTTTGATGAGTATTTTGTTACCAAATACAATGGATAAATGGACATTATTATATCCAACAGTTATTCCATTATTTATGCGTTCTAATATTACCCCTGGATTTACGCAATTTATTTTTAAAGTAGCAGATGGTGTAGGAAAAGCATTTACACCGATGTTTATTTACTTTATTATTATGCTAGCTTTTTTAGAAAAATATAAAAATGAAGAAGAAAATCAAATTAGTGTATTTGGAACATTAAGATTGTTATTCCCTTCGATATGTTTGATTATGATTGTATGGCTCTTGTTAATTGTATTATGGTATGTGATAGGGATTCCAATTGGTGTTGGAACTTATATTACACTATAAAATTCTTTTACAAGTAGACATGAAATTATTGATTTGTGGAATTATTTTAAGACTATATAGTATACAGGCAAAACCGAAAAAGATACTAGTAGTCTTTTTTGTTTTGCATAGTAAGGAAATAGTTCTTTTAAAATATAGGTTATAAAATATTTTAAGTGTTGATTAAAATAGGAATATTATCAATCATTATTTGATTAACAAAATATTGACAAATATATAGTTGGAATTATTTGAAAAAATAAAAAAAATTTGTTAAACTATGTATAAAGTATCATAAAATAGTTC
>CAOJDP010000034.1 GCA_948433085.1 uncultured Caryophanales bacterium | reverse complement strand
TATCCATTGCAGGCACATCTTCGCACGAAATGGGATTCTGCCACCCCTTTATCCCTGCAAAAGCATAGACGGATAAAAAGGCGAAAATAAAATCAGGTGTATGCGTGTCCTATTGAATTGTTTTTGGCTTTTTCAAGCCTGCAACTATCATAACTGAAACGGAGTATTTTTCAGAGTGCCAGATTGCACTATTTATAGCTGATATATGCCACCTTTTAGCACATAAAAAAATCAGCCTCCGAACCGTTATAGGTCAAAGACTGATTTCATTTAACGTTATCCAAACAAATGCTTTTATAGGGAATATGTATTCTATTATTCTAAAATATAAGTTACTGTAATTTTAGGTCTTGAATATTTTGTGCCTCCAATAAATGCAGAACCCGAACTCGGAGACGCAATATTGGTCCCTGTCATGTATACATACCATGTTCCGGCTGCTTTTTCAGCGATGAATAAATTGGTAGTAGTTACATTACCTCTGCCCCAGCCAACAGTATGCGTTTCCCCGCTTGGACTGGTAATCGTAATGCTCTGCGGCAATATTGCGCCTTTTCCACCGATTACAGATGCATTCGAGCAATCAATTTTAACTTCTTTTACAATCGCATTGTCCGGCAGGCTGTTAAGATTAAAAGTAATCGTATTAGAATCCCCTGTAACTCCCGGCATCAATGCAATCGACATATCTTTATTTGCTGTTTTTGTAACCGAGTCTGTACCTGCTGCAAACGCTGTTACCTGTGAAGCAAACAACATTGTGAATACCAGAGCAACCGCTAGTATTCTTTTTACTTTTTTCATTGATTTTAACATAATAGCATTCCTCCTGTTTGTCAAATTCCCCTTATATACATTTGTTGAATTACATGCTTTATGCTTTCATATCAAAATTACTTTGCACCACAACATTTTCATTTGTAATTTCCACATTTGTTCCATTGTTCAGAGCCTTTCTTGCATCGTGATATGCCTCATAATATGCTGATTTTAACGCTGAATGTACTCCCGTTTCTGCTTTTGTTTCTTTCTCATGCCACCCAACTCCTTGAGTATATGTAAGAACTTCTTCCCCACCCTCATTATATATATGAAGCGCAGAACCTGTCCCCTCCCCTTGATATTCTGCCTCATATGGTATCCCGAACAAAATACAAAGCCACCTTTTATCTGCTTCTTGTATTTTTTTCATATCCTCCATATTTCCAGAACCCATTGACTGGTCAAACTTTCCAATCAGTGCAGCACGATCTGGTGCCACTTTAGCAACCTCTGCTTTCCGCAAACTCATGAACTCATTTCCCATATACACACTGTTTTTTGCATCTTTCTTAGCAAGTTCAACAATTTTTTCTTTTAACGAATCCGTTAATTGCCACTTATTTTTTTCAGAAGTTTTTTTAACACTACTGCCATAACTTCCAGACACTTTTAACGCATTGATAGTATTCGATATATCCATCTCCATTACCTCACTTTAAAATTTGTTCTTAATATATACTATTCAGCAAAGGTTATCAACATCCTTTGCAGAAAATGAACTCTTTGAGCAGAAAACGGACATAAAGACAGCTTTACCACTCTTAATGGTAAAACTGCCTTCTTTGAAACACTATGAATTTATTACTCCTAGTCTATCTTTTTACGACCTCCCTTGATAAAACCGAAATAAATTCCTCCGGGCTTGGCAACCGTCCTATTCCAAACAGACTATCCCACTTACATCTTGTTTCATTATTCATATAACCAATCAATATAGCTTTCTCCATTTCCTTTCTAATTTCACTTTCACTTTTTCTCTCTCTTTTGGCAATCTTCTTAATTGCATCTTTGGCAACTCTTTCACTCATGATCTTCTCCTTTCAGGTACTATAACTTCTTATCTATAATTTCCTATAACTGATATGTTAATTTTAACTAATGTATACTAAATTAGTCAAATATTTTGTATCTACATATTATGACATTACTCGACAAGGAGGTAATAAATTGAACCAAAACGGAAGTATTAAAATTCACTTAGATCAGCTACTCGAAGCATCTGGTCTAAGCAGAAACAAATTCTGTCAGAAAGCAGAAATTCAACGCTCCCAACTAAACGGGTATATTAACAATACCATTACCCGACTGGATACGGACGTACTGGTACGAATTTGCCGCACACTAAATTGTTCCATTGCTGATTTATTAGAATATATTCCCCCCAATGAAAAATAAAAAAACACAGTCTGAAATCCCAATAATCATTTCAGACTGTGTTTCTAATTTCACTTTATATAATAATTGTTATTTGATTAAACCTGTATCATTGGTCGGCACCAGATCGCCATCAACAATCCTGCGGCAATTTCCATCTACAACTTTTGCCTTAACCATCTCATAGATTTGAGAATCACTTTTGTCAGCCACATCAATAGAACGCCCCACCGCATTATTAAACAAGTCCATTTCCTTATCAATTCCAGATGAATCAGCCTCATGTGCGGTTGCCCATACATCTGCATCACTTTCATTCATAGCACTTTTCATCAAGGCACTCCAGCAGCAATGTCTAAAAGCATCACTGTTATCTTGCCAGCCGTTTATACCGTAATAGGCTATTGTAGCATCTGTTGCTTTATTTGCACATTGGTATACCTTTAGTGCCTGAATAGGGTGTTTTAAAGCAAGTGCTCGTTCCGTAGCATTTAAGCTGCTAAAGCCCGGAATATTATCCCCAATTCCACGAGCATTTCTAACGGCTCTAAGCTCTCCGCTTTCTACAAATTGAATCAAGAAAGCTTCCTGCTCTGCTTCTGTGCTTTCGGGATTCTCTGCCATAAATGTTTCTAAAGCACCAGACATAATGCCTAAATCAGAAAAGGTAGTTACCTCCTCCTCAAAATTGTACTGTGCCTCACTTTGGCATGTTTGTCCTTCATTGTTATCAACTTCCGCAGCCGATACCTGTAACACACTTTCTCCCATCAGGGAAATGATTGCTACAGCCACTAATGCCTTTATGTTAAAATTCTTCATATCAAATTCCTCCTTGTTACCACATTCTAGCGGTATTTAGTATTCGTCCATATGGTAGAGTTCTCTAATTACCAATTCTGGACGGTTATTAATTTCGCTGGGTATAATGCTATTTCCAAAACCTTTACTGACTATCATCTGTGTTTGTTTGCAACATACTTTCCTACCGTATATTTAGAAAAATCTTTAATCAGGGGCAATATTCCACCTATAAATGGAATACGAAATAAAACACCATGCGTATGCCAACTCAGCACTAAACTTATTAAATGATTTAAGTATACTTCTATCAGCTCTAGTCTATGAAACAGCAAAATTGAATAATTGGAATTATCCTTAACTATATATTGGAATTTTTGTTTATCTTTGTACTTTTATTAAACCCAAAAGTGGGATTGTGGATTTTCCCTTGATCCATATCTCTTTTACGGGGCATCTGTAATCCTCCATATACATAATTACCTATACAAGCAAATGAACAAGGTAAACTGTAAGGTTTTTTATTAAGTATGTCATTCGACAAACTGTAATTTGGAGCATCCCTAACCCGGATAAAACGGAACCAAAAATTTTGCCATTTTGCGCAAGATTTCGTTGTTAAGTGCATAATTTGAAATTGTTAAGTTTAAATTTTCATATTAATCACCTCCTCATATAGTTTAAGATATCCTATAATTCAACTATATAATACTATATAATTCAGTTTTTAAAACTCAGATGTAAGAATTACGATAAACCATGTCATTTTATCCGCTCTCTGACTTCAAAAATGACAAAACTTCTGACAGCTCCAAACTTATTATCAGTAAAATTTATCCCTAATTTTCTGATCTTTTTAACAATAAAGAATACGACTTTATTATACTCCTATAATTCATTTTAATTATTCAACAAATCAAATACGTATTGAAGTACATATATTCAGAAATGGTACTTGTCGTAATTGATTGTTTATTTAAAGTGGATTATACTACTCATAATCTTTGTATATGTTATGGGGCATGAATACAAACATTTTTCCATCTGTTCTAATGTCTGTACTCATACCCCCACATAATAAATGAAGCCCTCGCTTTTTACCCACCCATATTACACCACTTGGTGATTTAATACCAGCGATAAGGCGTTCTATTTAGTCATAAAACTATTAATTATACTTATTACAATAATGCCAATTCCGAATAGCATAAGTAACAGCCCTGGTATTCTTAAGTACCATTTATAGTGATCTGGCATTTCCTTTTTCTTCATTAACCACCAAAAGGGTTGATAGAACACCATCATCAGAATCCCCCCAACCAGACAAATAACAGCAAAAATAATCCCAAAATTGAAATACATATATATACTCCTTTCTACTATATCATAACAATTTTACAATAAACTCTTGCGGTACTGAAGTACATCACAATATAGATAATCACAAACAAAAGAGTAACAGCCCCTGCACAAAGCAACAAGACCAAAGCGCTCGTCAAGCCAAGTGTCGCTAACAACATTGCCACTGCATATAGAGAAACAGCCAAATGAACAACGGCAGCTACCAGCGGAAAGAAAAACATTGTACGTATTTCTTTGTGAACTACCACTGACACTTCCTTACGGTCAAGCCCTACCTTTTGCATAACCTCAAAATTATATCTATCATTATAACCTTCGGTTATCTGCTTATAATAAATTACCAATGTTAAAAAAATCATAAACAATAAACTTAGCAGTATTCCAATAAACAAAAAGCCTCCATAAGTATAAATATTGTTTTGCTTTTCCAAATCTGCATTTTCAAACTTTGCATTTTGAAACTCAGACAATACACGATTTTGTAAAGTTGATATAAAATCCATTTTCTGATTTCCATCAGTATCAAACATCATTCTATATGTTCGATTACACCTGTTCTCATCAGGCTCTAGTCTAGCAAGAATATTATCTATATCTTCCTGTGTAGGGCACACAAAGTAATAAAGTGTTTCAGATGATAATATACTTTTACTTTGTATTGATAAGTGATCTATTTCTGCTTTTACATAATATTCAATGTCTTGAAAATGTATTTCCGAAACATCTAAATCCTTTGATGCCGAAAATATAAGCATTTCATCAGCTTCAAGTTGCTCCGACAAACCTTCAATTTGGTTATAATCTGCTAATGTAATCAGATAGATACCACAAGTATTGATTGCTGAATCAACTTTTGGCTTATAAACAGAAAAAGTATTATCTTTGTAAACACCACTAATATAAGTAACATAATATGCCACTTCATTTTTTACCGTCACCTTATATTCATCCGCTGTCTGATGAATGGTCTGTGATATGGCATTCTGGTTGTTTGATGAAACTCCCACTGAAATTTTAGTATCCAGAGGAAAACGAAAAGAAATCATTTCTTGTTGCCCTACATAAAGTGCCAGTGTTGTAGTAGCAATAATCATAACAATGGTGCTTAAAATACAGATGTTCGCCAATCCTTTTGCATTTTGTTTCAAGCGGTAAATAAGACCAGAAACTGCAATAAAGTTATTGGGTTTGTAATAGTACTTTTCGTTTCTTTTAAGTGCCTGCAACAGAACAACGGAACAGGAAGAAAAAAAGAAAAATGTTCCAGCCAAAATTAAAACCGCAATAGGTATGATACGACCAATAATATCAATAGGTGAGGGCGTTGTGAGAATCAGGGCATATGCTCCAATCAGACATAAGCCGCCAAGAACAGCTTTTAAACCCACAAACGACTTATAATTGTCTCCTTTTTGGGCTGCATAGAGCAATTCAACAGGTTTTGCTTTGACAACAATAAACGAGTTATAAATCAAGGTAATCAAAGCAATGATACCAAAGTATAACAACGCTTGCTTAAATGCTACTTTTGAAAAAACAAAAGCATAACTGCCTCCTAAATGAATCAGTTTCAGCAGAATTAAAAAAAACATTTTGCCAAGGCATAAACCCAATAACATTCCTGATAATAACCCTACAACTGCCAAAAGCAAACTTTCATAACCAAGCACCCATACAATATGTTTTTTCTCCAAACCAAAAATATTGTATAATCCTAATTCTTTTTTTCGCTGCCTGATCAACAATTGATTGGTATATAAAAGAAACACTCCTGCAAACAATCCAGTCACAACGACACCCATTTTAAGAAATTGAACAAAAATATAACTACCGGGTAGCATCGTAATGATTGACTGATTTTGAATAGATGCCATAATAAAAAATACCATTACAGACAACGTATTTGTTAATAAAAAAGGGAAATACACAGGTTTATTTTTATTAATATTAGAAAACGCCAATTTTAGGTAAAACTTATGCATCTAATCCCTCCTTCTGCAAAAGGACTGCTAAATTATCAGAAATCTTTTCACGAAAAACTTCGTTTTCCATTTTTCCTCGATATAACTGATTGAATAATTGACCATCACGTATAAAAAGCACTCTTTCCGCATAACTGGCTGTTTTAACACTATGCGTCACAACAAGGATTGTTTGCCCTGCCTTATGGATATCCGAGAAGCGCTTCATTACCTGTGCAGACGACTTTGAATCAAGTGCTCCCGTCGGTTCATCAGCAAGGACAAGTTTCGGTGCGGTAATCAAGGCACGTGCAATAGCTGTCCTCTGTTTTTGACCTCCTGATACTTCATATGGGTATTTCTCCAAAATGTCCTCAATACCAAGTTGTACCGCCAGCGGCTCTAAACGACTATTCATAGTCTTTTTGGGAGTATTGGAAAGCACAAGAGGAAGATAAATATTTTCACGTAAAGAAAAATTATCCAAAAGATTAAAATCCTGAAAAACAAAGCCTAAATTTTCACGTCGAAAGCGGGAAATTTTATTATCTTTGATTTTAGTTATATCATCCCCATCCAACAACACTTGCCCCTCGGTTGGACGATCTAGCGCTGCTAGGATATTGAGCAATGTTGTTTTTCCAGAGCCGCTTTCCCCCATAACGGCTATAAATTCACCTCGTTCTACACTAAATGTAACATTTTTTAGTGCCTCTACTCGCTGACCACCGAAACGACTGCTATATATTTTACGCAGATGTTCCACCATTAATAAATTTGTCTTATTATTGTTCATATATAAGTTCCTTTCTATATTTTGTTATAACTATTATAAAAAGAGCAAGAAACATTTACCATAGTTTTAGGTTACATTTCTTGCTCTACCCTTACATTTGTTGTAAGGTTACTACTCCACAACGTATAAATCATTCTCTGGCAGGTTGATCATTACTGTTGTTCCTTGATTTAATTGTGATGAAATAGTAATATTACAATTTAACATGCATAGAACTTTTTTACACATATATAAACCACATCCTGTTGATTTTTGATGAATACGACCATTAAACCCTGTATATCCTTTTTCAAATAGCTGTGGCAAATCTTCGGCTGCAATTCCAATGCCAGTATCACGAATACAAACCTGAAAAGGAGATGGCTGATAAATATAAACCCCTCCTTGCTCAGTATATTTTACTGCGTTAGAAATCAACTGCTCAATTACAAATGTAAACCACTTTTCATCTGTCAATATTGTTCCATCCAAATCAATAAGTTCTACTTTAAGCTGTTTAGTAATAAATAAACTGGAAAATTTCTTAATAACATTCTGAATCATTGGTAATAACTCCACCTGTTTAAAACACAAATCAGAATACTGATTTTCCAATTGTAAATACTTCAAAGCCATATCTACATATTGAGATATCTTCATTAGTTCTATTTTCCATTTTCCCGGTGTCATGTCACCCGTTTGTAACATCAAATCCATAGCATATGCTGGCATTTTTATCTGATGTGTCCATAGGGTATAATAATCATCCCTTTCAGCGTCTACCCGTTTCTGTTCTACTCTTTCATCTTTCCATGCTTCTAATATTTTCCGAAGAAGGTACTGATAATTCTGTTCTAGCAAACTGTCAGCTTTAGGCAACTCAGGAACAATAGGAAAATCCATCTTTAAAGCCTCTTTTAAGCATTGATTCTTCACATAATTTTTCCTACAATCCCAAAATACAAAAGGCACCGTTATTAAAATAATTAAATAAGTTGTATATAGTACTGGCTCCCACCGTACATCATACAAAAAATACATAAAAATACTACATAGTAAAAAAACAAAATAAGCAACGATTACCACATGCTTATCTTTTAAGTATTGAATAATAAACTTTTGACTATTCAACTTGATATCCCATACCTTTCTTTGTAATGATAAAATTCTCCAGACCAATCTTACTTAATTTGTTCCTCACTCTCGTAATATTAACCGTAAGCGTATTATCATCAACAAACTTAAATTCATTCCATAAAGCCTGCATTAACTCATCACGAGAAACATTTTTTCCTTTGTGAGTCATTAGCTCTTTTAGAATTATAAAATCATTATGACTAAGTTCCATTACATTCCCTTGATATTGAAGTTTTGCATTATCCAAATCCAATATTACATCCCCACAAGAAACTATGTTCATTTCACCTTGATAATCATAAGTGCGTCGTAATAATGAATTTATTTTTGCTAACAAAAAATTAAGATCAAACGGCTTGACTACAAAATCGTCCCCTCCCATATTCATTGCTAAAATCATATTCAGATTATCACTTGACGATGAGATAAAAATAATTGGTACTTTAGAAATTTTTCGTATTTCTTCACACCAATGATATCCATTATAATGAGGCAAGGTTATATCTAACAAAACTATCTCAGGCTTAAATTTAATATATTGTTCTATAACACACTGAAAGTCTTTCAAATATTCACATTGAAATCCCCAATCGCATAAAAACTTGCTTATGACTTGTGCACAATTTAAATCATCTTCTATGATTAGAATTTTATATGGTTTCACACTAAATCCTCCTTGTTAATCGACTTCATCTAAATATTCCCAAAATACCTCTATATTATATTTCAAAGGACTATAAAATACAAGCAGCAGTTCAGCCTTGCACTATTTCGCGAATAAAAACGCTCTGTATGCGATTTTGCGAGTTATGAAAGCGCAAAATCACAACTCCGGAACATTTTGTGTACATTAGGCGTGACAGTGCACCTGAAAGCTGAACTGTTACAAATACAATATTTACTTTTTATTCATCTAATGACAATACATTTAATTTAATAAATCTCATTTCAACTTAAACACATAAAAATGAAGCCTCTATAATATATATAAAGGCTTCAATATAAAAATTGTAACTACGCTAATTCTTATTTTTTATTATTACTTCTTGTTCAAGCTGGGATTAAGAACAAGCCCCACCCCAAGATACCCAATTACAAAGGGTTATACATTCTACCGTAACAGAGCAATGTTTCCCCTGATTTCCAAGACCATCGCTATCATAGCCTCCTGCAACATTGTCCTTTACTTCCTGATCCAATACCTCTTTCATCACGTTACCTGCGGGATTATTGAATCCAGCATTATCCTTACCTCTTAATACCGGATTTGTTAACATTTTTAATCTTGACATATATGTTCTCCTTTCTTGTGCGTAGTTACAATCTTATCAAAATTAGTTCACCGTCCCTCTTTTTCATCCACAAGACTATTCCTATACAATTTATAGTAATATCCCTTTTTAAGTAACAGCTCTTCATGCTTGCCTTCTTCAACAATTCTCCCATTATCCATAACCAATATCTTATCTGCTCCCATAATTGTAGACAAGCGATGTGCAATTATTATTCTAGTACAACCCATTTTATTAAACACTTGCGAAACTTTCTCTTCATTAATTGCATCTAAAGAACTTGTCGCTTCATCTAAAATCATTACTTTAGGATATGCTGCCATTGCTCTAGCTAAAGCAATTCGCTGTCTTTGCCCTCCTGATAAGTTTGTACCCATATTGGAAATTACTGTACTATACCCCATTGCCATTTCCTCAATTTCTCTACTTATTTGAGCATACTCTGCCGCCTCTTTTATGTCTTTATCTGTAACTTCGCTTCTATTCATTTTGATATTGTCATAAATAGTTTTATTTAGAAGTGAAAGATCCTGTGGAACTACCCCCATTTGTTTTCGTAATTTCTTCTTATTCAAACTTTCATATTCAACGTTATCAAAAAGTATTTTTCCTTTAGATGGCTCGTATAAACCCAACAGCAATTTACTCAAAGTTGTTTTTCCAGAACCCGATACTCCTACAATTGCAACAGTCTCTCCAGAATTGATTTTTAATGAAATATTTTTTAACACAAGCGAGCTTAAGTTAGTATACGAAAATGACACGTCTTTAAGCTCAATTCCTCCGTCTATATTACAGGCATCCAACTCAACATTGGTTATCTCTTTTTCTTCCTCAAGAATATCAAACACTCTTTCCAGATACTGAGATGCCAACATAAAGGAATCACCAAATTGAAATAATGTAACGCTTAAACCAGCCAAAATATTAACAATAGAATAAAATCCAATTAATTCTCCCAAAGAAATCATATCCTCTGTAACTTGTGTCAACCCTATACAAAGAATAATCAAAGGTGTCATTGTTCTAATTACATTAATAACCGTATTGTGGATATTTTGATATCTTTGTGTTGATTTTCTTTTTTCCATTGCCTTATTATATTGTTGATTCCAATTATCATAAATTACATCTTCCGTCGCTGAAACCTTAATGCTCAAAATTGAATATATAATTTCAAGCTGTACGCCTTGTAATTTGGAATTTTCTATAATTTCGCATTGATTTGACTCCAGTATTTTTTTCCGTGTAATAACCATTACGCAGCCGCTAAATATAAATAGTCCTAATGCTATGATTGCCAGTAAATCTGACTGCCGAAACATATACCAAGTAATCACAACTAAAGTTCCCACATTAATAATAAAATCAACTAATTTTTTTGAAATTAATTCTCTTATCATTGATAAGCTCTGAATTCTAAAAGACAGATCGCTATAAGAACGAGTTTCAAAAAACTTATATGGCAATTCTAATAAATGTTTAAATACACTTACGTTTAATTTTTCATCCAAATAAAATGAAAAATCTATTTGTCTTTTTCCGGTTAAATACATTGATGCACCATAAATTAGCAAAATACACAAAATTGTTACAACTAATTCGTTCATTCTTAAGTAAACCCCATCCTTTGTAATAGAGTCTATTACCGTTTGTATCATTATAGGAACAATGAGTGTAACAAGATATGTAACTGATGCAATTAGCAGTAATTTTGTAAAATCCTTTTTTTTATCCATTATCATATGAAAGTACATTTTCCATAGATTTCTTTTTTGCGTACATCTTTGAAAATTTTCACTTGGCATGGCGGATAAAATATAACCTGAAAAATGCTCCTTTGCCTCTGAAATTGTAAACTGTGTTCTTCCCATAGCGGGATCTACAATAGTTATACGGTCTTTTTTCATCCCCTCACAAACAACATAGTGTTTATTATCCCAAAATAGGATTATAGGAGTTTGCACTTTCCTTATTGACTCAATATCAGTATTATAGATTTTCACATCAAAGCCCCTTTTTTCTAAGAGGGCTTTGATATCAATTAATTTAAGTCCGTCACGACCTACTTCAAAATCTTTTCTTAATGCACTTAAAGGTTCATAGCTTTTATAATACCGAAGTATCATTGCCGCGCAACATAAACCACATTCCGTAGTTTGCAATTGCCCTACATAGGGTATCTTTAACTTATGTTTTTTCCGTTTCATGGCTTTGCCCTCCTATATCTCTAATGCCAAAACAGAAGGCATATCAATATCTATAAGTCTTAATAATGCATACCCAACCCCCGATATACCAAGCATAAAATTATAGACTTCTTCATTATTATCATTCGCAAAGTCAAAACCATTTTGCAATATACTTTGAATATGTTTGTTAGCATACTGTTTTGCCAATTTCAATATTCCTGCATCATATACTCCAAGTGAAACAAGAATATCAATGTTTCCCCAAAACCCATGACACAAACAATCCTTTTCATTAATTAGCTCATATCTGGTTAGGTTTACTAAACTACCTTGAATATCTGCTTTAATAATACTGCGCATTTCTATATCATTCGTATTCTCAAAACATTTTAATCTTGATAAGATAATGCCTGGCGCACCATGACACCAATAATTTTGTGTCTCACTTCCATCTTCTTGCCGCAAATCTAACCAATTCGACTCATTATCATTCTTTTTTTGATTTTCACTCTGAATTAGCTTACTAGCGATATGCTTATATTTCTGTGTACCACTATATTGAGCAAGCAAGGTAAAAGCATAAATGAGTCCTGCATAACCGTGAGCCATTCCTGTCATGATTGGCATTTCTCCATTTTCTACTTTGGCAAACAGCATTTCCCCCATGTTATTTGCTATAGACAAAAATTTAGGATTCTTGCACTCTTTATAAATATTGATAATAACAATAATTGTACCCGCTAATCCATCAATTACATCTAATCGTTGGCTTTCCAATAAACCTTGTTCATCCATTGAATTAACAATCTCTACGGACTTATTGTAAAAGCGTTCCTCATTAAAAATTTTATACATAAGGTAATATGTATAAAGATATGAACCCTTACCTAAAAAGGCTGAGACGTTCTTTATCGGTAAGGCAAGCGATTCCATCCCATTGAGCAAGCTAAATGCAGCATTCTTATATTTATCATTTGTGGTCACCTTATATAAGTAACTTAAAAATAATATTATGCCCATGCCATCATATAACGTAGCACCTGCACATCCTGTAACCAAATTGCATTTGTCATTAACATTTAAGCCTATGATTGCTGCCTCTGTTTTGGATTTGTTATAAATTAAATTTTCCAAAATTTGATCGCCAATTTGAATCGCCAATGAAAGATACAAATCAGTATTGGATTTATACTCGATACAATCCTTTTTAAGGAAGTTACCATTTAAAGGTTTTTTCATTTTCTGATTTGCGAACGACATCTTAATAAACCTAATCTGTCTCTTCATGTCATCAACAGAAAGATGATTAACATTTAATAAAATTAATTCATCTATTGTTTTCTCAAATACATTTTCTATTACTAGCTCCTGCCCCTCGCTTATATAATAAAGGTTATGAGAATCCGGATATGTATAAAAATATGGTATGTCGTTATTTTTTAAAGCCAATACTTCTGCTTCAACAATTTGAACATTATTTGCAATTTTGTTTTTTCCAATCAATTGCAATAATCTATTATACTCCGCCTTATCCTTCAAATACTTTGGATGTCTTGATGCATCTAAAAACTTATAATATACATATGTTGCTCGCAGAATCTGTCTATACTTCCTATTTAAGTTTTCCTTTTTATACAAAATTTTCATAAAATCATGTTTCTCATCAATTAAAATTTGATATGTATTCTCAAATCCTTTGATAATGTAGTCAAGATAATCTGCTGCCGAAATCTCTCTTCCTTCAAAAAATACTGTAGCTTTCCTTTGATTTAAATCACCAGATGTTGCAAACACCTCTTTCATTTGAATATTACTCGTTCCTGTTTCAACAATTGCAACACCCTTTAATTTCTGTGATTTTTCTGTGCTTCGTTCTCCTAAAACACTTAAATCTATATCAAATAAAGTTCCTTGAATGTTTTGCGGAATAATTATTGAAGAATACACAGATCTTTTTAATGTTTCACAATATACTCCCACTAAATTATCATCATTTTCCGGAACCAAAATGTTACTGAGCAGAGATTCATTATCAATAACTATTGGCATTCCATTATGTAAAATTAGATTTTCGCAATGAATGTCCTGTGTTCCGATTGTATAAAATAGACATATCAAAACACCGATTCTGTAATAATATTCCAATACCTCATCCTCAGATTTACATTCATTCGCAATCACAAACTCTTGCCAACCATAACTTCCACAGTCGATAGTTTTGCAAATATGCATTTTCGTCTGAATTTCCGTGTGATTATTTATCCATGCATAAAATTGTTCAAGCTGTAGATCTGGTTGTAACGAATGTGGTTTATAGACCATTTTTTTATCTTTATTCACTACAAAAACCAAAACACTTTTCCCGTTATTATGAGAATCCCCTCCGGTTCCCCATATAATATCATTAAGATATTTAACCTGAATATTAAATTCTGATTGAATTCTTTCCCTTGAATACTCAAGATTTGCTAAAAACTGCTCTAACAATTCTATTTTAGTCTCTAATTTCCTTAAAATAATGTCCCTTAAAACCGGATATTTTGTAAGTAATTCCCTCACATTCTTAATATCCATAAATAACTCATCATAAAAAGCATACTGTTCATTATCACTTACTTCAGGTAATAGATTTTGTTCTTTAGCATCATGTATTTCATAAATAAGAGTTTTGGCAGCAATTCCTACCAGCTCCTGCTTCAGAGACAAAACAGCCGATTCTATTACTTTCATTTTATCTATGTCAAAATCTCTTTTCAGTTTTAACACTTTCCAGATTTCATTTTCAAAAATTAACAAAAAGATATAATAAAAACTGTCGAACACACCAGTTACTGGCAAATTTTTAACAATTCCAAGTTCATCATCAAGTTTTTCTAATTTTGATATTTTATCTAAATATAATTCCAAATCAATTTTCATTTTTTACCTCACCTTAATCAATTAAATCCCTTCCCCCTCCACAATTAGGGAGGGGAAAGAAAGTATATCAACACAAAGGCATTCTGCATTTCTATTTACAATATCCGCTGTTTGTACATGCAGATGATGGACAGAGAATATCTGTGATAAGAGAAATAACATCACCGATAGATGCTACTGCAACATCTGTGTCATTTCCACCTGCAAGTTCCGCCAGCTCCGCTTCCGGCACTAAACCTGAAATGTACTCTTTACTCATTAGGCTACCTCCTTATTTTAGCAATATCCAGAATTTGTACACGCAGATGACGGGCATACAATTTCTGTAGCAATGCTAATTGTCTCAATAATCGAAAGAATAATTGAGGGATTTGAAGCAGGTGCTGCATCTCCACCAGCCGCACCTCCAGCTAAGCCCTGAAGCTCATCTTCCGAAATTAAACCTGAAACCTGTTCTTTGTAATCTTTCATATGAATACCTCCTTACTTTATATGAATGCCTTTGTATCAACCTAAATTATTGGACAAAGTATCATTGGCACGAACTCAGGATTATAAAACCGCAACAATGAATATCCAAACCCAGTTACCCCAATCATCATACCAACTGATTCTGTTCCTCTGAACGATGAACCTTTCCAACGCTTAGTTATAACTTGATCAACATACCTTTGGAAATTAGATAAACACTGCTTTTCCAAAATATGATTGCATTGATGCCGTGCTACAAAATGTACTATTTGCAAATTCCCCAGATCACCATGACATAAGCTAGGATTCGCTCCAAAGCAATTCCTTATCGTCACATCAAGCGCCGTTTGAAGTTCGCCTTCAATTAACGTGTCAAAATAATCAGATTTTAGCAGTAAAATTTTGTTTAATAAAATTCCTGGTGCTCCATGACACCATCCAAATCCCACTCGATCCTTTTGGCTGTCAATAAACCAATTTTCACCGATAACACTGTACATACTTCTTTCCCATTCAAGTAACTCACTAATTATACCTAATGATTTTTCATCACAATGAAGATCATTTGCTAACAAAATAGATGCTAAAATTCCTGCATTACCGTGTGCAAATCCTGTATAAAATCTATCGCCTGAATTAATCCATCCTTTATTTTTCCCATCTAAAGACACTGTCTTTTCAAGCTGCAAAACACCTTTTTGCATAATCCGCTTAATCCAAGGTACATATTCAATTGCATTCGCATCTTGAATAATATACGCTAAAACGTTAATTGTTCCAGCAATCCCCGCTATTACATCATTATTGTTAGTATTTGTAATTTTTCGTTCAATGATTAACAAATACTTTCTAATATATTGTGAATAATCAATACCCACTAATTTATGTACCATGTAAACTGCTAATAATTGCCCCGCTAATCCTGCATACATTCCTATAGCATCTACCTGTAATTCATTTATATCTTCAATATAACTACATAGTGGCACACAAGTTTGAATTGCTGCGTATAAATATTTTTCTTCATGTGTAAAATACCACAAATATGCAAAATAAATTGCAATCCCAGAATTACCGTTGTACAAATCAAGTCCTACTGGAGCTATATCAGTTAGCCCTTCATTCTTTCCCAAAAGAATACAACTTACCCATGTCAAACTAGTATCTTTTCCATCGCATTTAATAGAATTTTCAATCAGATAATCACCAATTTGTTTAGCCAACAATAACCATTTTTCAGCATTAGTATTTTGAATACTAATCGAATCAAATCCAAAATTGGTAATATCTTTCTTGCGACTTATGCCTGTACTGGAAAAAGCCATATCAATGTACTTTAATTGGCGTTCTAAGTTTTTTTTGCTTAAAGTTGATATTTTTTCCTTCACTTTCTTAATTGGTGTTTCTTTTAACACATTCGCAAAAGTATTTCCTAAAGCGTCCGTTATATTTGTTTTACTTGTATTTGCAGTAAAATAAGGAACATACTGATTTTTTATCTGCTCAATCTCGGATTTTTCTATTCTTTGATATATTTCAGTATCTTTTAATCCCACTCGGCTTAAATAAGCCTCATAATTGCTAATATTAGCTAAGAAATCTGGATGAATGCTGGTATTTAACAAACGAGTATACTTATACGTTGCTCGAAAAAGTACTCGTACATTTAATCCTGAGAATTCTTCAATTTTTTTGTCTATTATATCTTTATGTGTCAATACCCACTCATAGAGACTAACAAATCCCTCTTTTATCTCTTTAATGAAATATTCTGGTCCCATATTGTTTTTTTCAGTAGGAGAATTAATTCCGCTATCTAATTCACAAAATGCATACGACAAAGACATAGTATCTTTTCCCATATTTTTTATCACAGTTCCTTCAAAAGGTGACACCCGCTTCTTTTCACCACTTATACCACCTATATCAAGAACTCGATCATTTCCAGCATCTCCCACATTATGAGGCAACAAACCAGTATTAATTACTGCTCTATCAAGTTCAACATTTGCAGCACGTACAACGTCACTTTCATATAAACAATCATAACTTCTATTTAAAGGGTGCATTATCGTTTCTAAATCTATAGGGATAGGATATTCCCCCTCTGCAATAATATTTTCATAATGGAAGTCAACCGCATCCATAATATGTAGCAATGCTAATAATTGCCCTGAACGAATATAATATCTCTCTATTTCATTCTTAGAACTAGCCTTTTTATATTTTATATGCTCTACCCATGAATACTGATCTTTGCCGTAAACATGAGCATATCGCAAATCAAGCATATTATCGGTTCTATTTGCATTTATTAAATCAATAAGCTCATTAAACTTTATTTCAACCTGTGCATTTCTTGGTTTATAAACTAAACATATATCATCAGTAAAATTAACTTTGGCTACACTTTTTCCTGCATGTAAATCACCAAGCCCCATCTTAATAGATACAATCTCTTTAGCATTTATGCCAAAATATTTATTTACTAATTCGTAGTCTTGTTTCCATGCGGTTAAAATTTCTTCAATGTAATTGAAAAAATCATCTGTTCTTTTCTTAATTAAATCCACCAAGACAGGGTAGGTATTATATAGACTCAATAAATTTTCTGGATTTTCTAAAAAAGTATTTACAAAATACTCATATCTATCTTCTGACGTCTCTCCAACCAATTTTTCATCTTCTCTAGCAATGTTTAATACCAAGACCAAGGTTCTAGTCGCAATTTTTGAAAGAGAAGTTAATAAATCAATAACAATGTCTTCATAAAATTTTTCTTTATTAAATATGAAATTATTATCCAAAACCTTTTTATAAAACTTTTCTATCTTACCATCTATTAATGGAGCAAAAAAATTAAATAAAGGTATATTTTGTTTGACCTTAAAAGTAAACAAACTTTCACTATATGAAGTATTAAATACCCGATCTTTTCTGTCAGAATTCGCAATATATTCTTCTGCTAATTGCTCCAATGATTTTCCCAATATCCGTTTAAAATGAGCATCTAATTCATTATCCGCATCTAAACTAAATTCTGGAAACAATTGACTATTCCAATATTCTTTTACATCATCTACTGTTATCTTCATTTCTTTTCCTCTCAATTAAATCAACAAAATTTGTACACTCAAAATACCCTTTTTCTCTCCATATATATGCATCATATGATGTAGTGTTATTCTTCATAATTTCTTTCATATTTTGAAATAATTGTTCTTGCTGACTTGATATATTTAGATGATTATCAGCATCTAAATTTTCTTTAACAATATCCGCATATCGTGAAATCAGTTGATCATCTGGATATTCAACCGGATTTTTTCCTAATAACTTAATTCCTATATTTGCAACCACATTTGCTCCCATGCATTGAAGTATCTTACATAAGTATCCATTTGCAATATCGTTACCATTTGAAGTGGAGGTGGTAATTGTAATAGCAGTTTTTCCCGCCAATTCAAATGTATGTGTCCATATACCAATCCTATCTAAAAAATTTTTGCAGTCACTAGAAATGTTATGCAGATAAACTCCAGAACTTATTATCAGCATATCAGCGTTTGTGATCTTTCTTTTAAGAACACTCATCATATCATTCTGATCTAAGCTGCATCCACCTACCATAAAACAATTACCACAACCCATACATAGTTTTATTTCATCTGATACCGGAGTTGCTATATCAATATTGATTTGTTCCTGTGTTTCACTTTTCAAGCAATCTAGTATTCTACTAATGATTATGTAGGTATTTGATTTTTTCCCTTTTCTGCTTCCTACAAATACAAATATATTCTTCATCGTTTCTCCCTATATAGGTGTGGCAAACTCTCTCACCAAAAAGCTTATTATTGTTGCATTTCTTATAATTGAAATTATACTATCCCTTTGCTGCATTTCTCATTACATGTAATTTTTACGAAGTTACTCGTAACTTTTAC
>CAOJDP010000033.1 GCA_948433085.1 uncultured Caryophanales bacterium | reverse complement strand
CTTAGGATAACATAGTTTTTGCAAATTTAAAATAGTTATCGAACAGGTCTATTGTAAAGGTTAGAAAACAGACAATCTCTAAAACTGCGGCATTTGAGAAAGATGTGATATTCTGTCCACATTGCCATGAAACTTGCATTGTTAAAAATGGTCATACAAGAGATAAAATTCAGATATACAAATGTAAAAATTGTGGTAAAAGGTTTAATGATTTAACATCAACTATTTTTTCTAATTGTCATTTGACTTATGAACAAATAGTTGTATTTTTACAATGCTTTAGCGATAAAGTTTCAATTAGAAAAACTTCAAAAAGAATGGGTGTAAATAGAAATACGGTTCATCTCTTAAGGCTTAAAATGTTGGATTCTTTTAAAGAGACTAAAAAACAAATTAAACTGTCTGGTAAGGTAGAAGCTGATGAGATTTATAGATCAATTAATCTTAAAGGAACTAAGCAAAAAAATATGCCTAGATTTTCTAAACATAGAAGTTCTAAAGGGACAACTGTTAGAGGAATTAGTGGTCATAAAGTTTGTATAGAATCTGCAATAGATGAAAATGATACAATGTTTTTTGAAATAGTAGGAACAGGTCCAATCACTTCTGATATGGTAAAAAATTCATTAGGCACAAAAATAGGTAATATTTCTAAATTAATTACTGATTGTAAATCTTCTTATGAATTTTTAGCAAAAGAAAGACATTTAAACTTAAAACAAGTTAAGTCTGGATGTTATACTGATAATGAGGGGAATAGTTTAGCAAATATCAATTCAGCACATTCTGGATTAGCAACCTTTTTATCAGCATTTCGCGGTATTTCAACAAAACATCTTCAAGGATATTTAAATTGGCATACTTTTGATAAATACTTGCAATATTCTTTTACTGAATTACAACAAAATAACACTTTACTAAAAGTGTCATTTACAAATGAAACAAACTTAAATATTAATAATGCTTACGATAATTATAGTGGTATTGATTTTGATGCGGTTTATTCCGATTTCCATTATATTCCATCACGCACAAACTAGGACAGAGCGAAAATGTATTAAAAAAAGGTTATTTAGTACCTTTTTTCTTTTTAACAAAAATAGAAATACCTATAAATATAAATAATGAAAAGGAAAATACACGTAGGATAGGGGTAATATAGAAAATATAATGATTAAAAGATGTGTTATTGGGAATCAAATAAACGCTAGCAAGTAACATAAGTGTGACAATACCTGTTGGTAAAAATTTGCTATTATGTTCTGGTTTCAAACAATTGCCAATATAATAAACAGCAAATGTGACACTAAAGAATAATCCAAAAATCCATTGTGCTGTTACAATATTTTCAATACGGTCTAAAAAACCAAATAAATTTACATGTTTCAATATCATATATTCAGGATATTGATAGATACTTGCTAAATGAATTCCTAAAATTCCTAAAGTTATAATACAAAAACCAAAGATAAAAAGATGAGAGAAAAAATAAGCAGATATGATAGATTTATTAAAGTGTTTTGGATTGATTACCTTGTTTTTAGGAACAATTAATAAGACAAACATAGGCATTATCATTAACGTAAAATAATAGAATGTTGCTTGTATTGGTCGCTCAATTCCAAATTCTAGAAAAGGTTTTAAATTTCCTACTTCAATACTTGGGGTAAGTCCTATAAATCCAATTGCAAAAAGTATAATATTGATAGTAAGTAAGACAAGACTTACTCTAGATATTGTTTCTAATCCTTTGTGGTTGGTATAAATCATTAATAGAGCAAAAGGGATTGCAACCATTAATAGAGGCGTTTCAGGTAAAAATTGTGAAACAATAAAGTTAATTAAATTAAACATGTAATTATTTGCAAAAACAAAAATTAAAGTAGCAGAAATTAGCGTTACAAATTTTCCAAACTTTTTGCCAAACAAAGCTTCCATTTTTAAGGGAAACGATAAATCAGGTTCATAGGAGGCAATATAAAGAAATAAAAGCAAGGCAGGAATGCCAATCATCACACCTAATAGTACTGTGATATAAGCATCAATTCCAGCCGCTCTTACAAGTGAATAAACACCAATTCCCATAAAAGAAGAAACAACAATAAGGATTAACATCGTATTATATTGTAAACAATTGATTTTATTTTTCATCTTGTAATCTCCTTTATAATATTTCCTTTGGTTTGTAATTCCACATTAGAACTTACTTCAATCTCTAAATTTTCGATAAGTTCATCTTGATAAGTTTTTTTAAGCTTTTTATAAGTATTTGGATCTGTTTTATATAGCAATTCTTCAAATCCAAAAATATCTGTTTTATACTGTTTAATTATATTTTGAATATCTTTTTCCATGGTGGATATAATCTCCTGGTTAATCATTTCTTCTAATTTTGTAATTGTATTTGGATCTAATAAATCTACATCACAATTAATTTCCTTAATACTAGCCCGTGCTTTTACAGATATACTAATTTTTTTATTTTTTCCGTCTGCCTTTAATTTTGTCTTGGTAGAAATAAGTTCAGCTGTAAATTTACGGTCTTTAGAACAATTTAGAGTAATAATAGAATTTTGAATATTATTTTGCACATGATTATAAACTCTACTTTCTTCTTCTGAGAGATAACCAATCATTTTATCATCATTGAAAATTGCCAATGGCCGAATTTTAACAGCAGCATCAGGAATGGATTGTTTGATATTATCTTCACTTTCCCCTTTTTTGACACTTCCAATCACTTCAATGGTAGGAAGTACAATATTGGTTTTTTTATTTAAATAAGATTCTAGTAAATTTTCAAATGTAACTTTAGTCGCAACTCCGTAAAATTTGATATCTGACATCAAACTGTCTCTAATATTTTTTGAGTTTAAAGTTTCTAGAGGCGTTAATATTTGCATTACCTCATCAGGATCTTCTTCCCGGCTAAGTACAACTAAGAAATCTTTTCTAAACTCTGTATTGCGTGCAAAAAAATCTAATATATCTTCAATACTTTCTTTCGCAACTTTTTCGCTAATAATTAAAAGATTTAAGTGATTTACATATAATCTTCTTGGGGATTCAAAAATAATTGTTCGAAGTGCATGTTGTAAGGTAGGACCTTTTTGTTGGTAGAGTATAAATTTTGATTGATTTCCACTAAAATTAGTATCACTACCTTGTTTTTGTGTGTTTAAAACTTGTACAGTTACAAGGTAATCACCCTCTTCCGTTTGGTCAATACCAATCGCACTAGTTAATGCAATTTGATTTAATTCACGATAATTGTAACATCCTGTAAATAGAATAATTAGGAAAAAAGGAAAAATCCATTGATATCGTTTCATTTTGTTTGCCCCCTTTGTTTAATACGATTATTAGATAAGTAAGGATGCCTTTTCGTAAGTTGTTTAAATGGAAATTTGATAATACTATTTTTTAAAGAACTAAAATAAGTGGGTACAAATGGCATGAGATAGGGTTTACCAAACGATTCTAGATGACACAAACGTACGATAAAAAAGATCGTCATTGCCAATACACCGACAATTCCTAAAAACGCACCTCCAAGCATGAAGAGAAGGCGATACCATCTTAGGGCATTGATTAATTCATATTCATTAAAGGGTAAAGAACTGATAGCAGTGATGGATATTACGATAATCATGATTGGAGAAACAATTCCAGCACTTACTGCCGCATCTCCTAAAATTAAGGCCCCAACAATAGATAGTGCACTACCACTAAAACTGGGAACTCTCAAATCACTTTCTCTTAATATTTCAAATGAAATAATCATAATGACGCCTTCAAAGAAAGCAGGAAAAGGAACACCATCCCTTTGTGTAGCAAAATTAGCCAATAAATCTGTTGGAATCATTTCCTGATTGTATGTAATCAATGCAATATAAACAGCTGGAGTAAATAAAGCGATAATAAAAGCAAGATATTTTACAATTCTGGTAAGGGAAATATTCATTCCTTTCCCATATACATCTTCCATTGTTCTAAAATAATCGTTTAAAAGTCCAGGAACAATTAAGATATAGGGGCTATTATCTACAACAATCGCAACTTTTCCTTCTAGCAATGCTTGTGCTACTACATCAGGTCTTTCTGTTGTAATCGTGGTTGGTAGAATAGATTTATTTTCTTTTTCTATTAAATTTTTAATCATTCCACTATCAATAATGCCATCAATGTCTATTTTTTTTAAATGCTTTGTAATTTGATTTACAAGTTCTTCTTTTACAACACCATGAATGGATAGAACACCTACTTGTGTATTGGTATATTTTCCAACAGTAAATCCTTGTATCCATAAATCATTGCTTTTAATTCTTTTTTTAATTAATCCTAAGTTGGTTTGATAATCCTCTACAAATGCATCTTTTGCTCCTCTTACTGTATTTTCAGTAGTTGGGGAATTAATTCCTCTTGCAATATTTGCTTTTGTTTCTAAAGCTAATGCATAAGTAGCAGCTTCAACTAGTATGAGTGTAAAGCCTTTATGTAGATAAAAGCAAAGATCAGAATAGTTGTCTATTCTTTTTACTTTGAAATTACTGATGTCATTTTCAATTTGTTCAATGAGTGGGAGTATATATTTTTCTTGTTCGATATGTGTTAAACTTCGAATAATAAAATCACTAATTTTGTCACTAGAGGTTAAAGGTTCATTATAGATAATGTAGACGTTTTTTTTATGAATGATTTTCTTTCGATAAATAATATCACTTAACTCATTGGTTTCTTCTTTTAGTTGTTTTATAATTTGTTCTGTATGTTCTAACATATTATCACCATATTTCTAATGATAGTATGTCTATTTTTTTTAAAATTATAAAAAATTTTATTTTCAAATGTTATAATAGTTTTGGTGATGTTATGAAAGATTATTATACGATTGAAAAATTAGATCATCAAGGAAGAGGAATTATCCATGTAAATGGAAAAGTTATTTTTGTAGAAAATGCATTACCCAATGAAATTGTAGAGATTCAAATTGTAAAGTCAAAAAAGAATTTTGCAGAAGCAAAGGTACTTTCTTATGAGAAAAAAAGTGAATATCGTTGCGAAGCATTATGTCCCTATTATGAAAAATGTGGAGGATGTCATATGATGCATGTTTCTTACGAAAAGCAATTAATGTTTAAATTAGAGAAAGTCAAAGATATTTTAAATAAATTTATGAAGAATTTCACTTTTGCAATACAACCAGTTATTGAGGCAGAACATTTAGGTTATCGTAATAAAGCGACATTTCAAATCCATGATCAAATCGGTTATTTTAAAAAGGAAAGCAATACTGTTGTTCCTATTCAAGAATGTCTGTTAGTGGATGTAAAGATAAATAAAATTTTAAAGTTACTATCTCAATTAGATGTTTCTATGTGTCAGCAGATTATCGTAAGAGCGAGTAAATTTTTAAAAGAAACTATGGTTATTTTTATTACTGATGATACCATTGAAAAAGAAAAAATTATAGAAACAATTGGGAAATATGTAGACTCAATTTATGTAAAAGGAAAACAGTTAAAGTGTATATATGGGAAGTCTTATATTGAAGAAAAGTTAGGTGATTTTATTTTTGAAATTTCCCCTGATTCATTTTTTCAAGTAAACAGTGCGCAGGCAAAAAATTTATACGATTTAGTAAAAAAGTATGCAAACCTAAAAAAGACAGATTCTGTATTAGATCTTTATTGTGGGACAGGTACAATTGGTTTATATGTAAGTCCGTATGTACATAAAGTACTAGGTATTGAAGTGAATGAACAAGCGATAATGGATGCAAAACGCAATCAAAAGAAAAATTGTATTGAGAATGTTGCGTTTATTTGTGGAAATGTATCTCAAATGCTAAGTACTATAAAAGAGTATTATGATGTTATTATTGTAGATCCCCCACGTAGTGGCTTGGATAAAGAAACAATACGATTTTTAAAAAGTTGTGGAGCAAAACGTATAATTTATGTATCATGTGATCCTGTAACACTTGCACGTGATTTAAATATATTGAGTGAAGTTTATGGCGTGTTAGAGTTAACGCCTGTGGATATGTTTCCAAATACATATCATGTGGAATGTGTATGCGTGTTAAATAGGCGATAAACATTTATAAATAAATGGAAAATCAACTGTTCAGTAGGGGTCGAAAAATGGTAAAAAACAAGTGAGCTATTGATATTTGTACTAATTTTTGAAAAAAATATTGTGGAGGTTGTCTGTGGAGAATATGTTTACGTTTACCACTCTAACTGGTATGTGTTGACTAGTTGAATTTGTGTAGTAAGGTGTAGGTTATAATGAAGAAAATAAAATTAGAACAAGCAGAATTTGGAATAATAATAAATGGATTAGTGGAATGTAAAAATAAGTTAATAAGGGAAAAAGAAGATACAAATCTGATTGATGACTTCTTGTTAAAACTATTAAATGATAAAAGTAAATAATTAAATAATATATTTCGAACTGATTATAATGATCAGTTCATTTTTTAACTTATTTTACAAAAGTGCACAAAAGAAATTGATTTATTTGTGCAAAAATGTTAATATGTACTAGGGTGTTAAAGAATGTTATATACAAGAAAAGAAATTTCTGAAACATATACTTCTACTTATCAATTAAACAAAGCTTTAAAAGATAAAAAAATTTTTAAAATTCAAAATGGTATTTATTCTGATGAAGAATATGTAAATCCTTTAGCTGTAATTACTAAAAAATATCCTTCTTTTATCTTCACAATGGATAGTGCGTTTTATTATTGGGACTTAACTGATGTAATACCAAATAGATTTTGTTTAGCAACAAAACAAACGAGTATTAGATTTAAAGATGAAGAAATAAAACAATATTTTGTTGATGATGAAGTGTTTGAACTGGGAAAAACTACTTTAAAAGTTGAAAATGTAGAAATAAATATATACGATAAAGAAAGAATGTTAGTAGAGTTAGTTAGAAAGAAAACACAGCTTCCATTAGATTATTATAAAGAAATAATATCTAGTTATAGAAAAATAGTAAATACTCTTGATTCATTTAAAATATCTAAATATATTTCGTATTACAAAAATGAACAAACACTATATAATAGAGTGCAAAGTGAGGTGTACTAATCTGAATATAGAAAAAATAAGGCAAGAATACATGAAAGATGGTTATAATAGAGTAAATGCAATTGCCAAAGCATGTCAAGATATAATTTTAAAAGAAATATCTGAAAGTCCGTATTTCCAAAATGTAACTATAAAGGGTGGAGTTGTAATGCACAGTATTTCTAATGATAAGCGTAGAGCTACTCGAGATGTTGACTTGGATTTTATAAAATATTCATTAGAGGATGATTCTATCTTAAGATTTATAAATAAATTAAATGATAACAATGATGGAATAACTATTACAATAGATGGGAAGCCAGAGCCATTGCATCATCAAGATTATGATGGCAAAAGAGTTAATGTTATCTTGAATGATTCTTATAACAATACAATGAAATCAAAACTGGATATAGGAGTACATAAGAATTTTGATTTAGAGCAAGAAGAATATTGTTTTAATCTTAATGCTATAAATACTACTGCAACATTATTTATAAACTCAAGTGAGCAGATTTTTATTGAAAAATTAAAATCTTTATTAAAATTTGGAGCATTATCTACAAGATTTAAAGATATATTTGACTTTTATTATTTGATAAATAATACGAACATAGATAGAGAAAAATTTAATAGATATATTAAGGATATTATATTTGATGATGATTCTATGCCAGTAAATAATATAGATGAAGTCATTGAAAAAATGAAAAATCTATTTTCTGATAAAATATTTATTGCTAATTTAAAGGATGCAAGGAATAATTGGCTTGATATTCCAGTTAATAATGTATTAGAGAATATACTTGAATTTTTAGAAAGTGTGGCAGTAGAAGTTAGTGTGTAAAAAATGATTATAATATGAAATATTTGGAAGAGGGTGAAACAGTGAATAGTATCACAGAAATAACAAAGCGTGATATTTTGGATTTATTCAAAAATGGACTGGAAATAGAAAATTTTTTTTAGAAAAAACAGAGGATTTACCAAAGAACTCTGTAGTTATCTATGATAGGTTTGGGAATAAAGTATTAAAATATTCTAAAGTACATACTGTGGATTTTAAAATGGAAAAGTATACAAAACCTTTCCTATTGGAGAATTAAATTATGAAGGAGGAAAAATAATCCTCGGGGCAATGATTTGCTTTGATAGGGATTTTCCAGAAAGTGCCAGAATTTTAATGTTGAAAGGTGCAGAAATTATATTAGTTCCAAATGCATGTTTGAAGACAAATATACGTTTAGAACAATTGAAGGTTAGAGCGTATGAAAATGTAGTAAGTCTTCCGCATTTAGTCCAATAGTAAGAGATAAAAATGAAATAAATAATCAAATTGTAATGAATGCAAAAGAAAATATGCAAATAATCGAATTTGATTAGAGACTATAGAAAAAGAGAAACACTGGGGGATGCTTATTTGTATAAATAAATATATCTAGTATAATCTTACAAGAAAGAACAGAAAATTTCATTAATATAATGAACAAATAAAGTTGGGGTGTATATATGAACACATTGTTAAAATATTTAATAGCCACACGAAAAGAATCGAAAAATGTACTGAAAACAATGATTCAAAATGGGTCTATTTTAGTAGATGGTAAGGTGATTACAAAAGCAAACTATTTTATTGAAAAAAACGCAGTGATAACCATTAAATCAAAGCCAATTCAAAATAAGCAGCTGAAAATACCTATTTTGTATGAAGATGAATATTTAATTGCCGTTGAGAAACCCGCAGGATTACTTTCTATCGCAACTGATAAGGAAAAAGAGGAAACCGCTTATCATTTAGTGAGTATCTATGTAAAAAAAAGAAGCCACAATGGTATTTTTATAGTGCATAGATTAGACCGAGAAACATCTGGTGTTTTGTTGTTTGCCAAAAATGAAAACGTAAAAAATATTTTACAAGAACATTGGAATACACTTGTAAAAACAAGAGGATATTATGCATTAGTCGAAGGGATTTTATCACAAAAAGGGACAATTCGATCATTTCTGAAAGAAACGAAAACACATGTCGTATATTCAAGTAAAAAAGGGAAAGAAGCAATTACACATTATGAAGCAATTCAAAATTTTAAGGATAAAACACTTTTGGATATTCATATAGATACTGGAAGAAAAAATCAAATTCGTGTACACATGAAAGAGATGGGACATCCTATTTTAGGAGATGCGAAATATGGAAATCAAAAAACATTCCCAAGACTTGCTTTGCATGCATATCATTTAGAGTTTATTCACCCCATTACAAAAAAGAACATCTCTATTCAATCAGAAATGCCCTCTATATTTCATTTATAAAAATAGGATTGGAATGATAATAACAAGCAAGAAAAATAAAATCCATTTGATAATATTCCAATAAATGAGAAGAAACCTACGAAGTATACTTTTCTCACATTTTTCATCAAAATAGTATCTTTTCTTTGATTTTCGAATTACTTTTTGAATACACAATGTACGAAACATAGATTGAATATTTAAGTCTTGAATTTCATTTAAAATAACATCTTTTTCTACAGCATCAGCTTTCCTCATCGCATTATGCTTTTGGAAAGCTTCTTTTATTGTAGAAATGCCTTCTTCAGTTTCTTCCACTTTTAAATTTAATTTTGGATTTTCTCCTTTTTTTAATTGAGAAGTAACGCCACTAATTCCCAACAAAGTAAAGACAACAGATATAAAATAGTCTTTCATAAGCGCACCTGTAAATTCATTATTTTGATATAACCATTCTAAATTTCCAAAACTTGCTTCATATCCATTTTTAGCCAATAAGGCAAGCGGAATAATAAGCAAGGTTGCGATTGTAATGGAGATTAAAGATAAAATGGTAATAATCATAGGTAATTTTGAGTCCATCTTTCCCTTGCATAATTTGTATCCTTGTAAAGCTCCCATTGCAATAATAATTGCGAGTGCGGAAAACATCATATTTCCAAATAGATACATTAAAATCCACGGAACGGATGCGATAATACCTCCTAATAAACCGCCTAAAATTCCTGAAAAATAGTTTTCTTGTTTCATAATTTCACTTCCTTGTAATTTTATTCTAACAAAAAAAATGTATAAAATCTAGTTGTTTTACAGTATTTCTTAGCGATAGAAACAATCAATATCAAAAATTCAGTAAGCTTATATCGCTTAGTATAAATAGTTATCTTTATGGGTATTTAAAGTTTATAAAAAAACACCCTATGGTGTTTTTAACGGAATTGAGCACTATTCTGATTTACATTTTCGTTTTGCAAAATAGCATTTTCATAATCTTTAAAAGCTATAGCTTTTTCATCACTATTTAAAAATGGAGAATTTGCTCTTGTTAAACTTGTAAGCAATCGCAATTGATTTTTTATCTCTTGATTTTCTTCCCTCATTTTTGCTAAATTGTTTTCTGATTGTTGTAATAAAACTAAGATATTTTTCACATATTGCTTCATTTCTTGGTTTTCAGCCCTTATACTTGCTAACTCTTGTGATATATTCATTTGCATCCTATCTCTCCTTTACTCTTTTATAATAACATAAAAATGTTTTTTTGTATATATAAGTTGATTTCAATTTAACACATTTGGGCAAAAATGCAAACGAAAAGAAAAATACTTTCATTTTTTTTTGTTTTGCGTTATACTATATAACAGAATAGGAAGGTGGATTATGTTATTTAGAAGACCATTTGCTTTTTTAATTAAACATTTTAAAATGATTCATCTTGCTTTAACAATTATGATAATGTATTTATTAGTGCAAACAAATCACATTTTTCGCTTTATTGGAGAGTATATGAGTTCTAGTATCTTAATGATCGAACCTAATGTAACTACAACTTTATTTAAACCATTCATGACAATAGTAATTATAGGTATTTTTGCTTTGACATTTGTTATTTTAGGACTTATGAGTTATAAAAAGAAACCAGTTCTCTTTTATATCTTTAATGTTTTAATTTATGCGTTTGTATCTTTTACTTTAGTATACTGTTATACAAATTTAAAAATATTAGAAATTAGATTAATTGAAATAAAAACATTGAAATTAATGCAAGATTTTTGTTTATTCTCAATAATGCTTCAAACCTTTAGTGTAATTATATTTGGTATCAGAGCAACAGGTTTTAACATTAAAAAATTTGATTTTGATGAAGATTTAGAAGATTTAAAAATCGCGGATGAAGATAATGAAGAATTTGAAATAGACATGGAGTTTGATACAGACCTGTTTAAACGAACAGTCCGAAAGAAATTAAGGCATGCTAAATATATCTACATAGAAAATCACTCTATGATTCACTTAATTATTTTGTTTATACTTGCAATTATTGGCGGAATGATTTATTTAAATACAGGTGTTTACCATAAAGTGTACAAGGAGGAGGAACGTTTTTCTTCATCCGAATTTATTCTAAATATCAAAGACAGTTATATTACAACAAGCGATTACCATCAAAATACAATTGTAAAAGGGAAAAAGTTACTCGTGATTCCATATGAAGTACGATCTCTTTCACAAGTGAATAAAAAGATGTTCAAAACAGCACGCTTTACTTTAAAAATTGGCAATCAAACATTCTATGATGTAGATACCTATACAGAAGCATTATCTGATATTGGAAATGTTTACCACGGAGAATATATCACAACTTCATTTCAAAAATTTATCCTGGTTTATGAATTGCCAGAAAAGATAAAAACCGATAAGATTAAATTGTATTATACAGATATCAATAACAAAGTAATTGAAATAGCAATTCATCCAGTGAGCGATCAAAATAAGACAAGCACAACAGTTAACTTGAATCAAAATATAATATTGGATAAAACGTTCTTAAATAAAAGTATAGTAAAGATAGATTCTTATGAAATTGGTGAAAGTTTTTCAGGAAATTATAATTATTGTATTTCAAATTTTTGCTATATAGGAGTAGAACATATTACTCCAAGTATTAGTGGGACTTATAATAAGGTCTTGCTCAAACTAAACGGAAGTTTTGTACCTGATGAAAATGTAGAAGACTATGACTTTTATAAGCTCTTAAGTGATTTTGGAACAATTACTTATGAAATAAATGGTGAAAACAAAAAAATTCGACAATTTCAACAAGTGAAACCAGTAAACATTAAAACAACAGATTCTTATTATATTGAAGTACCAAAGGAATTAGAAAGTGCAGATCATATCACACTAACATATACATTTAGAAAACATATTTATGAAATTGTTGTAAAATAATGTCAAAAAAATTAATAATTGCTTGTAGAATAAGGTTTTCATGATATAATAAAAATGAAAGGGTAGATAGGATGAAACAATTCATAGTCTTTTTAGGAGTACTGTTTATGCTTTTTCCTTTAAAATCAAAGGCAATTCTTTGTACAAATGATGAAAAAGTAAAATATCAAACATTAGCTCGTAATATTACAACAAACTATACATATACAGAGGAAAATGGAACTGTTAAATTTCAAATTACATTGTCTAATATCCAATATGGTTTTTCTATTGTAGATGTAAAAAATAAAGTAACATATCCTTATAAAGGAAGTGAAATTATAATTCCTAATTTAGAAGAAGGAACAAGTTATCGGTTTGATGTCTACACAGATGATCTTTATTGTGGTACCAATTCCTTATATTCCCATTATGTGACACTTCCATCCTATAATCCTTACTATCAAGATTCCGTTTGTGTTGGAATGGAATCCTATCCTATTTGCCAAAAATGGACAAAAATGACGCTTTCTTATGAAGACTTTAAAGTGAAAGTAGAAAGCTTAAAAAAAGTAGAAGAAAAGCCAATAGAAAAACCAAGTACACATAAAAATGTATATGATTATTTGTTAGAATTTTATTTACAATATTATTATATTATACTACCGACATTTATTATTGGTGGGATTGGTATTATTTACTTTTATAATAAGAAAAATGATTTGTTTTAGGGGGTGTTTTATGAAAAAATTATGGATAATTGGAATTATTATGACTGCAGGACTTTGTATGAATGTGAAAGCAGCAAATTTTAGACAATGTGAAACTAGCTTTAATCAGACAAATACAAAGAATGAAATTTATGTAAATATAGCTGGCGTTCAAAAACGTGGATATGTTTGGATGGGAAATTTAATTAATAAAACCACAGGAAAGTCCAATGTTGGGCTCTGTTTAGATTTAGGAAAAAGCAGCCGTAATGGTGCAACTTACATTTTACATCCAAATAGTAATAAGGTGGCAATCACTTCAAATATGAAAAGGGCTTATGCATTTGTGGATGGATATACATATGGCGAGACCACTAGATACCTTGTAGCACAGTTGGCAGTGTGGTTGGAACAGGAAGGTGGCTGGAATAATACACTTACATTTCAACATATAGTAGAAGAAGCTTTACTTACATATCATTGCGGGAAAGATTATTTGCATAGCGGACAATGTAAAGAAGTTGCAATAGTCAAATATAGAAAAGAAGCTCTTAGGCTAGTAAATTTATATGTGCGAACTAAAGCAACAACTAAAAATTTATGTGTTTATGTAAATCCACAGGATCCAGGAAGTAATTACAATACAAAATATCAAAGATTCCTTGCAGAATGTATCTCAGACCGATGCCCTGATGATTATGAGAAGGAGGAAGAGGAAGAGGAAGAGGAGGAAATTACTACATGTGGAAAAATAATGAAACCCATTGCTTCCCCAGCTACTTGCTCGTTAACTGGGCAATCTAATTATGGATATTTCAGTGAAGAGGTTGTATCGGATCCAGACAATTGTGGAGAAGCCAATGAAGCTGGAGCACCAGAAAGAGAATTAGGATCTTACTGTTATTTATACTGTAGTGAATCCGTAGAACAACATTACCCAGGTGGAATTTCGGGACCAATTACACTTGGTACAAATATCGTTTGGCCAACATCAACACAAACACAAGAAACAATTTGGGGTAATTTATATTCATTAGGTTATACAGGAACAAAAACATGTAAAATTAAAGTTGCACCAAATACAAAACAAAAAGATACCCCACTTGAAACCAATAAAGAAAACGTTGAAATTATTAGAAAATACCAAAATTCCTCTTTGTATAAAGATTATAAATATGGTAATTGCAAAAATGATTTAAGTCAGATTCGTAATGAAAAGTCAAGTGCATTGATTGCGGCAGATGCTCAAGTAAAAGCTGCACAAAACAATGTATCAATCAAATTACAAGAAAAAGAAGTTGCAAATAAGGAATATGAAAATGCTCGTGATGCTTATAATAAAGCCATGGAGGATTATTACAAGAAAAAGCCCGAATATGATGCATGTGAGAGACAAGCGCAATATCTTTGGCAAGACTTTTATGCATGCCGAAATAAATGTAATGGAGCTAGTGGTTGTATAGAAGATTGCGATAGAAGATATGAGTATAGTAATGGCGTTTGTAGAAAATGTCAATGTAATATGACAAAACCAATCGAGCCTTCAAGACAAGATTTAACAAACAAAGAAACAGCTAAGACCAATGCAGAAAATGCATATCAGAAAGCATTAGAAGAACAAAATGCAGCAAAGAACGCATATGCACAGGCGGAAACTAACCTTAAAATCGCAGAGCAAAATTTATCGACTTGTAATAGTTATGTCAAAGCTTATGATTCTTTAAATAATATAGTAGGCGAGTTACTTCATTGTTTAAACTATACAATTGCGCCAGAGGATTTATATAAATTTGAAAGTAGCACTTCCATAGAATATACAGATCCAGAATATGGAGCATCCTATCCATTAACAGGAACTACAACTTATCAATGTGCAAGTAACAATTGTAGCGCAGAATATAAACCAGAGATTAATGAAGGACGTTTAGAAGCGGTTTATAATGATGTACTAAATAAAATTAACAACACTGAAATTAAAGTAACAGCAACAGCAACTTACACTTTACCAAATGATGATACAATATATAAATATATCAATAAGAAAAATAACCAACCATCAAAAGTCCCAACAGAAGATTATATAGACGTTGGTTATGGATTTTTACCTACTTCATTTAATGCAAGCACCAAACAAAAATATCAGTTAAAAATAGTTGTCAATAGTTTAGGTCAAAATGGAAAATTTACAGAAGTTGCAAATCAAAATACCTATACATGTAATTATTCACATACAAACGCGAAAACAGATGAATGTGTTTGCCCAATCGGAACAGCACATGAAGGGGAGGACTTATTTCCAATTATATATAACGGTAGTATTGGCTCAACCCCAATGACTTGTTCTGTCGCACAATCAAAATATTGTGGTGAAACTACAACAGAACTTCACTATTGTCCAACGGATTCCACTATCAACATTACATCATGTATTGTTGGTGGAGGAAGCTTCCAACATTGTGTAGAAACACTTTGCCCAGGAGGAACAGGGGATAAGTTTTGTCCAAACGATAAGACTATTAAAATTACAGGATGTTTAAATAGTGGAAATAGTTATAATTTCTGTGTAGAAAAACTCTGTAATAATCCAGGAGGACCTCCAGATAATCCAAATCCACCAGATGATGACTACCACTGTCCAAAAGGTACATGGAATGATGGAATGGATATTAAACCTTGTGTATATGAAAATATTGGACCAAATTTCAGCTTACAAGAAGCAATCAATTATTGTGTAGAAACCGTTTGTCCTTATAGAGGTGGTATCAATATTATTTACCGGACAATTTCCTTAAGAAATCCATTCCCAGGAAAAACAGCAAGTGTAGGAAACTTAATTACAACGAGAAACTTTAGCTTAGATAACCTAAAGGGAAGATATCCAGGAAGTAATTGGAACAATGTTGGACTTGTGAAAACACAAATTCTGAATAACCGTGGGGTAGAAGCAGATCAAGTTTATACCAAAACACCACTTTATAGTTTTATATTAGATACCAATACAGTAAAAAATATAAGAAATTATAACAAATCAAGAGAAAAAAATGGAGGCTATGCAGATTTTACCTTGGCTTGTAAAAATGGAGTTGCATGTTTAAGTGACTTTATCAGAGATCCACAATATGGATTAGTAGATGGAGCTTGTAAAGATGACTCTCATAGCAATTTCTATAATTGTTCAGAAAGTTAGAGGTGAAATAAATGAAAGAATCATTTTGGGGCGTCTTTATTGTTATGCTAGGTGTTATTTCAGTTGCATTTATCTTCTTTTTTCAAAATGTAACGAACACTGATGAACAAAACCATATCCTATTAAAAGAAATTACTGAGGCAGCCATGTATGACGCCGTGGATTTGGCCTCTTACCGTACAACAGGTATTGTTCGAATAGATAGAGAAAAATTTGTTGAAAACTTTATAAGAAGGTATGCAGAAAGTGTAACCATAGGAAATACTTATAAAGTGGACATATATGATGTACATGAAACACCTCCGAAGGTAAGTTTAAGAATTTCAAGTACATTAGAATCCAATGTAACAGAAGAGATAATGGAGTATGAAATATCCAATCGCTTAGATGCTATATTGGAAACACCATATTAGAGAAAGGAAGAAAAATATGAATAATTTTATGATTGCATTAAAAAGATTTTTCAGAAACAAAAATACGGTTACGATTATTGGAGTAATCGCGATTATCTTAATCCTATTTGTTGGATATCGTATTCAAATTGACAGAAAGGTTAATCCAGTACCAGATATTCCAATCGCTGCAATGACCATTCAACCAAGAACTAAAATTACACCAGATATGATTGAATATGTTGATGTTGCACCAGTTGTATTACGTAATAATGTAATTCGCTCATCAAACGCAATTATTGGTAAATATAGCAACTATAATACTGTAATACCTAAGGGAAGTATGTTCTATAGTGGAGTCGTTGTAAATCAAGCAGACCTACCTGATGCAGCATTAGTAGAAGTAGCAAAAGGTGAAGTTCCATATTACATGAGTGTTACCTTAGATAAGACTTATGGAAATTCTATATATCCAGGAAATTACATTGATATCTATATGAAAGCTGTAAACGAAAATGGACAACTTATGGTTGGTAAATTAGTAGAAAACGTAAAAGTTTTAGCCGTTAAAGATTCATCAGGAAGAGATGTATTTGAAAACAATGAAGAAACACGTCTTCCAAGTAGTTTAATCTACGGAGTAAAACCAGAGATTAATATCTTGCTATTAAAAGCAAAATATATGACTGCTTTCTCAGCAGACTTATTCCCAGTACCACATGGAGGAACAGCAAATATCCAAGATGGTGCTACTGAAGTAAGTTCACAAACATTAAGAGACTTTATCAATGCCAACACTGTTCCAAATGATGAATTGAATGCAGCAATCCCACAAGAAGGTTAATCTATGAACGATAATATGTTCTTTCAAGTTGACTTTGGTCCTTTACAAGCTTACCTAGAAAATGATGACATTACTGATATTTCCTACAGTAATGGTGGACAAATTCACTTAAAAACATTATCAAAAGGTAATTTTCGAATAGAAAATCCAAGTATCAATGATGCAGTCATTGAAAAGTTGGCATTCCAGTGTTCTAACGTAATGGGAAAGTCATTCAATATGGCACATCCATTTCTAGATGCGGAAAGTACAGAATTACGTCTTAATTTTGTGCATGATTCAATTGCACGTAATGGAATAGCTTGTGTAATACGTAAAACACCAGCTAAAATTAGATTACAAAAAGAGAAATTATTAGAAGAAAAATATGTTGATTTAGACATTCATGATTTTTTAATTCAATGTGTGCAAGGCCATTGTAATATCATTGTCTGTGGAGAAACAGGATCTGGAAAAACGGAATTCATCAAATATTTAGCTGCCCATACAAAAGAAAATGAAAAAATCATTACAATTGAGGATACACTTGAATTACACCTAGATCGTATTTTTCCTCATAGAGATATCGTTGCAATGAAAACCAATAATATTGCATCTTATTCAGATGTGTTGGTAACTTGTATGCGTCAAAATCCTAAATGGATATTACTCTCAGAAGTTCGTAGTGCAGAAGCTGTACTAGCAGTACGTAACTCAATTTCATCAGGACATTATATTTTATCTACAATTCATGCAGACAAAGCAGCCTCTATACCACACCGTATGTATAGCTTACTTGAAACCAATCAAGATATTGACCAGTTCATCAAAACAATTTATCGTTATATTCAAATTGGTGTTTATATTCGTGGATATCAAGATAAAGAAACCCATCGATTTATACGTGAAATTGCAGAAGTGACTGAATTTTATGTAACTGAGAATAATGAAGCAAAATATAATGTAATTTATCAAAAATCAACAACAGGAAAAATAATCCGAAATCAACCAACAAAATATTTACTTGAATATCTAGATGCCCAAGGAGTTGTTTTAACACCATCTGCAATTCAAACACCCATAGCAACACCTAATGTAGCATATAGACAACAAACCGCATATGGAAATATGCCTTTAAACTCAAATATTTCAAATGAATAAAGGAGGTATTTAAATGGAAATATTCGTATTTATCCTTATTGCTTTTATTATTATCTTTGTATTAGCATATCGTAAAAGTGCAGGAAATAATGTTTATAAATATGTTTCAAAGCAAGTAGGGAATGTTTATGATAAGTATGCTCCTTATTCTTTTAAGGAAGTAAGACAAAAGGTAAAAGATTTAGGGCAAGAGTATACAAAAAAACAATACACATTTCAAATTGCAATTTTTGCAATATCAGCTGCTGTGATATCTTACTTATATTTTTATAATTTACTGGTATCTTTGCTATATGCAGTCCTAGCCATTCTTACAATTCCATTCCTTACTTATTTAAGATGCAAGAGAATTTATAGCGAGTTTATATTTGAACAAATTCAAGTATATACCACAAACTCCATAATGGAATTTGCAACAACACAATCTTTTATTAAAGCATTAGAGGGCGTATATGAGTCTGGCGTATTAGAAGAACCAGTCCATTCAGATGTAAAGACAATGATTGATCTTGCATATGAAAATGGTACAATTGAACAATCCATTCAGTTTATGAATCAAAAGTATGATTATTTTATTGTAAAAAATATGCATCAATTATTTTTACAAATTACCAATGAAGGTTCTAAAAACTCTGCAGATGCTTTAGAAAATATGTCATTGGATATTGATATGTTAGTAGAAAGTGTTTATCGTGATCGTCTTGAAAGAGCACAATTTCATAAGAAATTTTTACAGTTTGGTATTATTTTATATTTGATGGTTATGTTGGTACAATTTTTGTTAGGCGTAGAATCTTATATTAAATTATTAGATAATATGATTGTTCAATTACTATTACATGGTATTGTGTTAATTAATTCTTACTTTTTGATATCAGGTGAGAAATATTACAATGAGAATGTGGGGGCTGAATAATGGAGTTTATTTTAATTGCGCTAGTTATTCTATTTGTATTAGAGTACACCCAAAAAATTGATGCCAAAAAATTTATTATGGAGACAGAACCTTATTTTAGGTTTTTGATGGAAGATGATTATAAATTTTTATTAACAGTACGTTATGGAAGAGACATTGATGTCAATAAACTATTCTCAATACGTGTACGTAATGGTGTTATCACAATTGTATTTGTTATTTTTATCTTCCTATTATCGAATTTTACATTTATTAATGTACTATTTGCATTTATCATTGGGTATTTAGTATTTAAAATGCCATACACAAAATTGCAAAAATATTATAAATCAAATTTAAATAATATCAACCAAATGTTGCCTTATTATCTAAAAAGCTTAGAAATATTAGTGCAACACTATACAGTTCCAGTCGCAATTCGTAGATCTATAAACACAGCACCTGATATTTTTAAACCAGGCTTAGAGAAATTAATTAGCAAAATTGAAGCAGGTGATTCTAGTGTAAATCCTTATATGGACTTTGCAAAAGAATATCCAGTGCGTGATTCTATGAGAATGATGCGTCTACTTTATCGCTTAGGCTTAGGTTCTCAGGAGAATAAGCAAGAACAATTGATATTATTTGCTAGAACTGTATCTAGTTTACAAAATAAAGCACGGGAATTAAAATATAAAAACCGTTTAGAAACTATGGAACATAAAACAATGACAATGTTAATTACAACGGGTGGAGGGATCTTGTTATTGTTATTGCTTGCTATGATGCAAATGATGAATTTTTAGAGAATCTGTAAAGATTCTTTTTTGTTGCCTAAATTCAAATGTATTAGTTGAAAAAATAAAAAAAATTTGTTAAACTATGTATAAAGTATCATAAAATAGTTC